>CAWUNH010000134.1:0-4663 GCA_963923435.1 uncultured bacterium | reverse complement strand
CTGTCAATGAATCGGAATAAAGACCTATTGGTACTGGTATTTGTGAAAACAACCTGAAATGACCAGCAAATACTAAAAAAATTAGAGCATTTATACGCATCGAATTATAGCAACAAAGATATTTTTTATTACTTTCAGGCATGAAATTTAGTTTATACTTCATTTTAAGTGTATGTGTTTCTATTTTAACCCATGCTCAAAATCCCATTACCTTAACCAATGCACATATGCCCGTTGCAAACGATACGCTCCGTTACACCACCGTAAACCTTAACAGTATTGGAAATTATACGCAAACCGGAATCAATTTTACCTGGAATTTTAAAAACGTTAACAAATCCGGAGAAGGTTTACGCGAATTTAAATCGGCTTTAAATACACCTTATGGTTTTTTCTTTTTAGCACCCGGTGAATTTGGAGAAAAAATAGCCGACACCTTGGTTTCCGGTACTGGAACCATCAGTATCACCAAATTTTATAATTATTACCGAAAATCAACCCTTCCGGTAAACGGATTTTTGGCCGACGGCGTTGGACTGAGTATTAATAATATCCCTGTGCCCTGTTATTATACCGACAAAGACGAATTGTACTTGTTTCCCTTAACCTATCCCAAATACGACAGCACAACTTTTAAGTTTACCACTCCTACCACATCTTTACTGCCTATCAGTTATTCCAAAGCAGGCTACCGAATAACCCAGGTAGACGGATGGGGTACCGTACAAACCCCCTTTGGAACCGAAAATGTAATACGTTTGGTAAGCACTCAATACTCTAAAGACACCATTCGGGTTAATTTGCCCATCCCTAACCTCCCCCCCATTAAATTAGGTGTGCAAAACAATCAACGAAGTTACCAGTGGCTTAGTTTAAACAGTAAAATACCGTATTTTGAAGTTAGCGGAATTGTTAACGGAACTCAGTTTACTCCGAATCAGGCGCGCTATCGCGGATATAATATTGCGGATGTACCGGTTGATGTTACCGGAATAGAATACAATTTATCAGATTCAAAGGAAATTACTGTAAAAATTTTGAAAGGAACATCAAAAATCGAAATCCTTGGATTATCCAAAGGACAACAAATACACCTTTATTCTTCTTCAGGTCAACTTATCTACTCACAGACACATTCAGTTGAAACAGACCAGCACATTATTTGCACAAATACATGTAACAATGAAATTTACCATCTGGTAATTATTGATGCCGCTGGTATAATTCACAAATTGTTATTCTTACATTAATGGTGTGAAACTATTCACACTCACTATAATCGGAGCCTTCTTTAGTTGGTGTATTTTACTTTTACCAGATTTAACAATCGTTACGACAACATTATCAAAGTCCAAGAAAATCGCAATAAATAAACTACAAAAAACGGGTGTTACAGATTCGTTCAACTTGTATTCAATAAATTTAACTGCATGGAATAAAATTTTAAAAAAAATTGATTCCGACTCGAATTTTAAACCAAGCAAGCTGTTTAATTACGATTGGAAACGTTTGCAGCAATTTAAACTCAACCGCATTCACAATTTTAAAGATACCGCCCTGCCCTATAGTAACCATTGTAAAAAAATATTATACCCTTTTTCAGGTCCTGATTTTTTGTTTGCATCTTCTTTTTTTGAATCCAATGCTGTTCAATACGATTTAATAGGCTTAGAACCCTGCGGCAGTTTTAATCTTTCAGAAAAGGATTCGATTCCAAACACTTTAAATTATGAATATATAACTCAATTGTACAGGTCCCTGAATTGCATAACAAGATTTAGTTTTTTTAGAACGTTATCCATGGAAAACGAATTAAATAGCTCCTACATCAATGGCACACTTCATGGTTTAATTTATTTGATTTTTAAACAAGGTGGTAATCCAATATCCTATACGTATTTTAAACTTAACGATGCAGGACAAATTATGTACACCAAATCTGAATCCTATGGATTGGAATTAACTTTTAAAAACCAATTGCAAAAAAAATGTACGTTGCGCTATATTTCAACCAATCTCGAAAATACATCCATTGAGCAAAATAAAGGATTGCTGAATTATCTTAGCAAGGGGATGTACGACGTGTGTTATTTAAAAGGAGCGTCTTACCTGCTCCACACTCCGTTATTTTCAAAATTTAAAAATCTCATTTTAACTCATTCAAATGCAGTATTGCAGGATGACAGTGGACTTCCTATCGCAGCTTTTTTAAACTCAACGCAGCCATGGAAAATTCAATTATTTGGCTCCTATCACAAACCCATTTCCTTGTTTAAAAATAAATATCAAAAAGACCTCGATTCTTTATATAAGAATTCAAAACCTTTACCCCTGGGTTTTGGATTAGGATACAACTTTAAAGACCAAAACAGTGCATTGATTTTAGCCGAAAAAATCAAGCATTAAAAACGCTTATCGGCGCCCCACATAAGTTTATTCCGAAGGGTATTAAAAAAATGATGCCCCTCTATATTTATTAAATTTAATTTAAAATCGGCTTTTTTAATTCGTAATGTTTGATGCAGGTCCATTTTTACCGTGCGGTTGTCAAGGGTTACGTTATACGCATTGGTTCGGCCTTCAACTTGAAAACGCAACTCGTGATGATTGGATAAAACCAAAGGGCGCATGGCTAAATTGTGAGGAGCAACGGGGGTTATTATAAAATTATCCGAATCGGGCATCATAATGGGCCCGCCACAGCTTAAAGAATAAGCAGTAGAACCCGTAGAAGTTGAAACAATTAATCCATCTGCAAAGTAGGTATTTAAATATATATCGTCTACAAATGTATCAATATGAATCATTGCACTGCGGTCGTGCTTGTGAATGGTACACTCGTTTAAAGCATAATTCAGTTCATCAAACTCATTTTGGTAGCCGTCTATCTGTAGCAATTCTCTTTTATCTAACGAATACTGTTCGCGAATCATGGCCAGAACCGCCTTTTTAAAATCTTCTTTATGAACCGGAGATAAAAAACCCAAACGACCGGTATTAATTCCAAGCACCGGTATTCCTGAGGTTCTTACATAAGTTAATGCTTCCAGCATGGTTCCGTCGCCTCCTAAACAAATTAAATAATCGGCCTTGGAAATGAGTTGTGCAGCCGTGTTATAGGTAGGTAATTCAAGCGTAACGTGTTGCTGATTTTTTAAATAAAAGTAAAATGCCTCATGAATAATAAGTTCTACACCTTCTTGATCTAATAAATACGCTAATTCTGTAATGTAAGTTGCATGGTTGTCGGCATTTGGACGCGCATACACTGCAATGGTCATTATGCAAAGGTATTAAATTAGTCGATAACACTGATTTTAACTTCCTCAGACCTAAATACTCGACCTATGATCCAAAACGCCTGTTGGTGTTTTTGACACAGATCCTTAAATAGATTGATTTTTTCTGGTGCCACCGAACACAATAATCCGCCACTGGTCTGAGGATCTGAAAGTTTGGCAAACACATCGGAAGATGGGGTATTATTAACTGTATTAACAAACGATTTAATGGCATTCCAATTTTTAAATAAGGCATCTGGATATCCATAACGGGAGGCGTATTCATTAAACATTGGTAAAACCGGTATTTGTTGAATAAAAATTTCTGCTGAAAAACCCTTTGGTTTTAACATTTCGAGCAAGTGTCCGCCCAAGCCAAAACCGGTAATATCGGTCATGGCATGAACCAATTGATGCTGGGCCAAAACCGATCCAATTTCATTCAACTGAATCATTTGATGCAACCATTCTGAATAATGTGGTTCTAAAAGTCCTTCGGATTTAAAAGCCTTGGCATATATTCCGGATCCAATTGCTTTGGTTAATATTAATTGATCTCCGTCTTTTAAGGTATGATTGTAACAAATGTTGGCACGTTGAATTCGTCCGTTTACCATTAATCCAAAAAATGGTTCAGAAGTTTCTATGCTGTGACCTCCGGCAATTAATATGCCGGCAAGGCGGCATTGTTCCTGAGCTCCCTGCAAAACTTGCTTTGCACGTTCAACACCCAAATATTCGGTAGGCCAACCCAAGATGGATAAGGCCACCATGGGGTTTGCACCCATGGCATAAACATCGCTCAATGCATTGGCTGCTGCAATTTTGCCAAACGATTGGGGATCGTCGACAACCGACGTAAAAAAATCGGTGGTACTGACAAGAGCCTCCCGATCGTTTAATGCATATACTACCGCATCATCGGCATGCTCGGATCCAATAATAAGCTGAGGGTCTATTATTTGAGGGGTTTTTACAGATTCTATAATTTGGTGTAAACGAGAGGCATCGATTTTACAACCGCAACCCGAACTTTTTGACCACTGGGTTAGTTTATCTGGATTTTTCATTCAGGATTTGTTTTAAATACAATAAAGTTTCTTCCATGCTTTGGTTTTGAGTATGAACATCGATAACACAACGATGGTTTTTCGAATCGTTTTTTCGTGATTTTAAATACCATCGGTCGTAATAATTTAACAAAATAGCAAATGCCGCATTGTAATTTTGATTGTTTAAATGTGCAATAACGGTATTCGTGTCTGATCCTCCTAGTCGTTTAGACATCCTAAGAACGGCATCAATGAGTTTTTCAACCGGATAAACACTGTACTCAAAAATAATCCGCTGCAAGCGGATTTCAAACGGTCTAATCCAATTAA
>CAWUNH010000133.1:0-4669 GCA_963923435.1 uncultured bacterium | reverse complement strand
GTAACCCAATACGGTCAAATGACGGCAGGCTCCTATATGTACATTGGCCCGCAGGGAATTGTACACGGCACCGCCATTACCCTTTTAAATGCGGCCCGAAAGCGTTTTCCAGAAAATTCAGAACGTTTGGGTGCTCTGTTTGTAAGTTGCGGATTGGGTGGTATGAGCGGGGCCCAGCCCAAAGCAGCAAAACTTGCCGGTCTGGTATCCATAACCGCCGATATAAACGAACTGGCCGTTCAAAAACGTTTGGAACAAGGATGGGTTGATGAGGTGCATACGCAGTTAACCCCCCTGTTAGAACGAGCCCAGGAGGCCATGCGGTCCAAAACACCTGTAAGTTTAGCCTATCAGGGCAATGTGGTTGATTTGTGGGAACGCTTGGTTTATGAGGCCATACCGGTGTCCATTGGCAGCGATCAGTCGTCTTTACACAATCCCTGGGCCGGGGGATATTATCCTTGCGGTTATACCTTGCAAGAAAGTCAGGAACTGATGGCCTCACAACCCGAACGTTTTAAACAGGAAGTTCAAAAAACGCTGGTACGTCACATAAATGCCATTAATACCCTGTGCGCTTCGGGCATGTATTTTTTTGACTACGGCAATGCTTTTTTATTAGAAGTATCAAGGGCCGGTGGCGATGTGTTTATTCCGGGAACCCAAACGTTTAAATACCCATCCTATGTACAAGATATTTTAGGCCCCATGTGTTTCGATTATGGATTTGGACCCTTTCGGTGGGTTTGTACCTCTGGTACGGATCAGGACTTAGAAACCACCGATCGGCTGGCGGAAGAGGTATTAACGCAAATGCTTGCATCGGCTCCACCTGAAATAACGGCGCAGCTGGCCGATAATTTAAAATGGATACAGGATGCCCGGCACAATCAATTGGTCGTTGGTTCTAAAGCCCGAATCTTATACGCAGACGCAGAGGGACGTATTAAAATTGCCAAAGCCATTAACACCGCCATACGGCAACATCTGATTTCTGCTCCGGTGGTATTGGGCCGAGACCATCACGATGTGAGCGGCACCGACAGTCCCTACCGCGAAACTTCCAATATTTACGATGGCAGTAAATTTACTGCAGACATGGCCGTGCACAATTTTGTGGGAGATGCCTTTCGTGGTGCAACCTGGGTAAGCCTGCACAACGGCGGCGGCGTGGGCTGGGGAGAAGTAATTAACGGTGGCTTTGGTCTTGTTTTAGACGGTAGCGAAGCCGCTGAAAAAAAACTGGAACGCATGTTGCACTGGGATGTAAACAATGGGGTAGCCCGCCGAGCATGGGCCCGAAATCCGGAGGCTCGCTTTGCGATTGAACGGGAAATGCAAAAATGCGAGGACCTCCGCATTACCTTACCCCACCTTGTTAACTCAGATCTTTTAAACTCTATATACTAAGCTTATGAAATGGATTTTTATTGTTTTAAGTGCCGGCTTGTTAAACTCAGCGCTCAGCGCACAATCGTCATTACTGAGCATTCAGGATGCCGTTTTAAAAGGACGCAGCAGTTTGGCGCCAAAACGTTTGCAAAATTTACAGTTCAGTACTAAGGGAACGTATTTTTGCTACACCGAATCTCAATCGCTGCTTGTTTTCAATGCACAAAAATCCCAATTAAAAACTAAAATTAATTTAGCCCATTGCAACCGGTTTTTAAAACAATTGCATGCAGATACCCTCCTTCAATTTAATTTTAATGGCTGGGCCAATGACTCGTCTATTTTAGTTAAAACCCCAGCGGCACAATTTGAAATTGGATTTAATTCTGCTCGAATTCATACAATACCTGAAATTCCTGAACATGAAGCGCTTGAAATTGCCGATAATGGAGCTGCCTATGCCTATGTTAAAGATCATAACATTGTAGTAAATGCAAAGGGTACCCAAACAACCATTACCACCGACGGAAGTTATACCATCGAAAACGGAATTAGTGTGCACCGAGATGAATTTGGCATTCACAAAGGCCTGTTTTTTAGTCCGCAGGGAAATTTACTCGCTTACTACCGCATGGATCAATCCGACGTTACTGATTATCCCATTATTGACTGGAGTAAAAACCCTGCAGAAAATACATCTATAAAATACCCCTTTGCCGGAAACGCAAGTCATTATGTAAGCCTGCATGTGTATAACTTAAAAACAGGTCAGCAATTGCAAATTAAAACCAGCGGACCCCGCGATCAGTATTTAACCAATGTAACCTGGTCGCCCGATGAAAAACATATTTACATTGCCGTTTTAAACCGTGCACAAAATTATTACCAGCTAAATTCGTACAGCAGTCAAACCGGTTTATTTGAATCCACCCTGCTGGATGAAAAAGATGAAACCTACACCGAACCGCAACATCCCATGTATTTTGTTCCGGGTCGCAACGATCAATTTATTTGGCTGAGCCGAACCGATGGTTATTTACATGCATATTTATATAATACGCAGGGTAAACGTATACGCAAACTCAGTTCGGGAGCCTGGGAAATTAAATCGGTACTGGGGTTTAATGCCACGGGAGATTGTTTTTTTATTCATGCCAACAAAGAAAAACCCGTTAATCAAGACATCTACAGCATCCGATTAAAAGATGGTCAATTAAAGCGGCTCTCGCAGGGAGATGGATTTCACAGCGGACTGTTAAACGCCTCGGGATCGGTAATTTTAGATCAGTGGTCTTCTTGTTATTTGCCACGTCAGTACGAAAGCATTCAAACCGAAAACGCAAACCGCCAAATACTGTTTAAAGCCGAACACCCTACCCAGCAATACGCTTTGGGTTCCTGGTCGTTATTTACCCTGCAAAATAAAGATGGCATTCCGTTATACGCACGCATGTTTAAGCCTGTAAATTTTGACAGTACCAAAAAATATCCGGTATTGGTTTATTTGTACAACGGGCCCCATTCGCAAATGGTAACCAATTCTTGGATGGCCGGAGGCGAACTTTGGTATCAGTACATGGCGCAGCGCGGTTTTATTGTATTTACCCTTGACGGCCGGGGCACAAGCTATCGCGGTAAAGCATTTGAACAGGCCATTCACAGACAATTAGGAACGGTTGAAATGGAAGATCAATTGGCCGGAATTGCCTATTTAAAATCTTTGCCCTTTGTAGACCCTCAGCGACTGGGTGTGCACGGATGGAGTTTTGGGGGATTTATGACCACCTCCTTAATGTCACGTTATCCCGGTGTATTTAAAGTGGGGGTTTGCGGAGGCCCGGTAATTGACTGGAGCTACTATGAAATAATGTACGGAGAGCGCTACATGGATACGCCTCAGGAAAACCCGGAAGGTTATAAAGCCAATAATCTATTAAACCACGTAAAATCTTTAAAAGGAAAACTCCTCATGATTCATGGCGCCCAGGACAATGTGGTGGTATGGCAGCACAGTATGATGTATCTTAAAAAAGCTGTAGATGAGGGTGTTCAAATAGATTTTTACGTGTATCCCGGTCACGAACACAATGTTTTGGGTAAAGATCGGGCACATTTAATGGACAAAGTGTGTCAGTATTTTTTAGACCATTTATAAGCTTTAACTTAAATAAACTTTTAAACCCGCTTATAGTTTTGATAGTTCCATAAACGAATACCAAAACTGCTTTCTATCCAGTGCAATAATTTGTTTTTAAAACTCCATTGTATGGATTCGGGCCGGTACTCAAACTCCCAGTTTTGTTTTTTTATACGCTGAGCATATACCTCTGGATGTGTTCCCTTAAAAACTTTTAAAGGTCCATTAAGCGGATACGAATACACCGCTTCCGCATTAAGGTGTTGGCGAATCCAGGTATCGTCGTGCCACAAACGGTTAAAATAGCTTTGCTTGCGTTGTTGTATGTCGGGTGCTTTAACCCATCCGTAATGAAAAATACGAGCAGGTATGGAGGCTACTTGTAATTTTTTTTGCGTGTTCCATCTAAAGCCCTGCGCATCTTTGTAGGAGTGTATGTTTTTATTATTGCGGATAATTCTAATTTCATGATCGTACCACATGCGGCCGGTTCCAATGTATTGATAGCTCCCGTAAAAATGCAAATACTTAAACAGCAAACCCTCAATTTTTGGATTGTTTAAATGCTCTTGCATGTGCTGTTTTATAATTGGTAAATCTTGTTCGTGAACGCACTCGTCGCTTTGCAAATAAAAACACCAATCAAAATGTTGGGGAATGTTTTGAAACACCTTATTGGTTTCTACGGCTAAAACCTGTCCGCCTTTTCGTAACGAATCGTCCCAAACCGAATCGCAAATAATTATTTTATTGGATTGTATGGAGGTAATCCATTTTCGGGTTGCATCGTTTGAGTTTCCAAGGCCTACATAAAACGCATCGCAAATGGGCAGTACCGACATAATGGCCTCAACAACGGGATAATCGTATGTTTCCGCATTTCTTATAATGGTAAATCCGGCAACCTTCATGTAAATAAAATAATAAAACCCTTTTGCATAGTTATGCAAAAATAGTTTGAATTTGCATTGTTTGCTTCGGTAAAGTACTTGTAAATTGGGTAAGGACCTCTTATTTAAAAAAATTTCGACCGCTGCGCGGTAAATAATCAAATTGTCAAATGATCAAATTAATTATTCCCGATGTTATGGGAATCCCTGAGGCAACGAACAGACAACCCATTCGTCTTATTGGTGTAAC
>CAWUNH010000132.1:0-4733 GCA_963923435.1 uncultured bacterium | reverse complement strand
TATTGATGTAGATGCTAACAACAATTTGATTCAAATTAAAGAACCTATAGATTATTCAAGTTCAGGTGTAGAAATTGAAACTAAATACAATAAGATTAGTAAACGTAAGGGCGGTGAACTTTGTCCGGTATCCCAAGTTTATACATCAGAAATCGCTGATACTACAATATATCAAGATTTAATTATTGGTGACATTTACAAACAAACTACCACAATGGAATGCGATATCGAATAAGTCATTGAAAATACAATAAAAAAGCCCTCCCAAAAGGAGGGCTTTTTTTATGGGTGTTTGTTTATTATTGTTTGTTTAATTGTATGTCTGCGGTAATGTTTAAATCTTCGCCTACCAATACCCCTCCGGCTTCCAAGGGGGCATTCCAGGTTAATCCAAAATCGTTTCGGTTAATTTTACCCGTTAAGGTAAATCCCGCTTTGGTATTTCCGTAAGGATCTTTGGCAATACCGCCAAACTCGGCTTTTAAGCTTACCGGCTTGGTAATGTCCCGAACCGTAAGGTGGCCTTGAACCTCATACCCTTCGGCACTGGGCTGAACCGATGTGCTTTGAAATTTTATTTTTGGATATTGTTCGGCATTAAAAAACTCTGCCGATTTTAAATGCGTATCGCGTTGTTCGTTTTTAGTATTAATGCTGCTTACTTCAGCATCAAAGCTAACTTTGGATTTTGAAAAATCTTCGCCTTCTGTTTCCGCTTGAACGTTAAAAGAGGTAAATCCTCCGCTCACATGAGCAATCATCATGTGACGAACTTTAAAGTTAATTTCACTGTGGTAAGGATCTAAAGTCCATTTTTGAGTTGTTGACATAATTTTTTTTTCAAAGATAGCCCAGAGTTTAGCTGCGTTGCTTAATGCTTGTGTTAATTAAATGCAAATTATTGACTTAAGAAATGATTCTAACAATGTATTAATTTGCTACCTTGGTTTAATAAAATTTATGAAACATTTATTTGCTACCTGCTGCGCTTTTTTTTGGCTGGGTTATAACAGTACCCTGCTGGCACAAAATGCCCAAGAAATTATAGAAAAACATATTGAAGCAATTGGAGGTCGTGAGGCCTGGGCTAAAATAAAAACCCTACGTTCTGAGGCTTCGATGAAATCAAACGGTACCGAAATAAAAATGCGTTTTACGCAGGAAGATAAAAAAGCCATGCGCCAAGACATTCATATTATGGGCATGGACGGATATTCTATTTTAACACAAACCGAAGGTTGGAATTATGCCCCTTTTCAGGGTCAAACCAAACCCGAACCCATGACCGCAGATGAAATTAAAAAAGGACAAGACGGTCTTCATTTGGGTGATGAATTTATTACCTATAAAGAATTGGGTAAAACGCTTGATTTTTTAGGTAAAGACGACATGGACGGCAGCGAGTGTTATAAGTTTAAACTTACCAGTAAAAGCGGCGAAGAGGCTACATTTTATATTGATTCTGACACGTATTGGATTATTAAAGAAAGTAATAAAGTTACTGTTAATGGAAAAGAAGTAGAGTCTTCGACGCTTTTTAGCAATTACACCCGTCTTGCAGAAGGCATTGTATTTCCAATGAGTATTGGAGGGGGTTGGGGAACGGTGGAATACAGTAAAATAGAAATTAATCCCAGCCTTGATCCCTCGGTATTTAAATTGCCAAAACCCTGATTGAATATGAAACGGTTATTGCCTGTTATTATCAGTTTTTACATAGGGTTTAGCCTGCATTCTCAGGTTTCTGTTAATGCAAGCATGTTTGGTGTTATGGAAGCCCGTTGTTTGGGGCCCGGCACAATGAGCGGTCGCATTACAGCCATTGAAGGCGTGGTACAAGACGATGGAAAAACCTTGTACGTGGGCAGTGCCGGTGGAGGCATTTGGAAATCGACCAATGCCGGCGCCTCCTACAAATCTATTTTTGATAAATACTGTCAGTCTATTGGTGCGCTGGCCATAAATCAAAAACGCCCTTCTGTTATTTATGCCGGAACCGGAGAGAGCAATATGCGAAATTCGGTTTCTACAGGCATGGGTATTTATAAATCAACCGATGCGGGAGATAATTGGAAAAAAATGGGATTGGACAGCGTAGAGCACATTTCTAAAATTTGCATAAACCCCCAAAACGATAGCATTATTTATGTTGCTGCGCCCGGTCCACTCTGGAATGACAGCAAACACCGTGGATTATACAAATCGGTTAACGGTGGAGAAACCTGGGAAAAAATTTTTTATATCAATGCTGCAACCGGTTGCGCAGATTTGTTGCTTGACCCTCAAAATCCCAATCATCTTTATGTTTCCATGTGGGAATTCAGAAGAACGCCCTACAGTTTTAATTCGGGTGGCAACGGAAGCGGATTGTATGAAAGCTTCGATGCAGGTAAAACCTTTAAAGAATTGCGCGAAGGCTTGCCAGAAAAACCCTTTGGGCGTATAGCATTGGCACAGGCTCCGAGCAATCCAAGTCAAATGTTAGCCATTGTAGAAAGTAAAAATACCGGACTTTTCAGATCTTCCGACGGCGGAAAAACCTGGAAAAATCAAAGCGCTTCTTTAAATGTTTGCGCGCGCCCGTTTTATTTCAGTACGCTGGTTTTTGATCCCAACGATGCGCAAAGGGTTTACCGGCCTGCTTTTCAATTTGCCTACAGTGAAGACGGCGGCTATTCGTTTTCGGAAGCAAGCAATGAAGGCGGTTGGGTTCACAGCGATATGCATGCTCTGTGGATTAACCCCCGCCATACCAACATCATGTACTTGGGTACCGATGGAGGGGTGTATATGAGCGTAGATCGGGGAATTACCTGGCAATTTAACCATGGGCTTCCTGTAGGACAGTTTTATCATGTTGCTTACGATTTTAAAGAGCCCTACTCGGTGTATGGCGGTTTACAGGACAATGGCAGCTGGATGGCGCCAAGCGCAGGACCGGGTGGAATTGGAAACGGAAATTGGGACCGTGTAGGTGGAGGCGACGGATTTTGGACGGTCCCGGACCGCGATGGTAAAACCGTTTATGCCGAATATCAGGGTGGAAACATGTATCGAATTCAATTACAAAACATGAAATCGGAATTTATTCAGCCCCAAAAAACCTCAAAAGAAGCTAAGCTTCGATGGAACTGGAATACACCCATTGTTACCGGAGCTAAAAATCCGCAGCGCTTGTATGTTGGGGCTCAGTATTTATACGAATCGGCCGATCAGGGTCGTACCTGGAAACGGATTTCTGATGATTTAACCACCAACGATCCTAAAAAACAAAAACAGGAAGAAAGCGGAGGGTTAAGTGCCGATAATACCTCGGCTGAAAATCATTGCACTATTTTTAGCATTGCCGGTTCTCCTTTAAACGAACGCATTTTATGGGTGGGTACCGATGATGGCAATTTACAAGTAACCGTAGACGGTGGCATCCATTGGACCAACGTGTCTGCTCAGGTTGCACTTTCGGGAATTGCCAAACAGGCCTGGGTAAGCAGTATTGAGCCTTCAAATTTTGATGAACAAACCGTTTATGCAACTTTTGAAAATCACATGTACGGAGATTTTGAAACCTATTTGGCCGTAAGCCGAAATTTGGGTAAAACCTGGGAACGCATTAACAGCAAACAATTTACCGGTTTTGCTCACAAAATAAAAGAAGATCCGATTAATAAAAACCTATTGTTTTTAGGTTGCGAATCGGGTTTGTTTGCAACGATTGACGGCGGAAAAAATTGGTTTAGAATGAAAAACAACCTTCCGGAATATGCCTTGGTGAGGGATCTTCAAATTCATCCCAAAACAAACGACCTCATTATTGCCACGCATGGCCGTGGTATTTATATTTTAGACGATATACGAACCCTGCGTCAATTAAGTGCAGACGTATTAAAATCCAATGTGCATTTGTTTCCAACAGAAGCCATGATTTTAAATAATGGTCCTTACGGTTGGGGCGGCCCGGAAGTTTCCGGCGGATGGTCTGCGGGTAATCCATCCTCTCAGCCAGCAATTATGTATTATTTAAAAGAGCGTCTTACCAATGGAAAAGTTGAAATTGAAATAAAAGACAGTTTAAATAATCTCATTCAAACCCTGCCGGGCACCATTCGAAAAGGCCTAAATAAAGTTTATTGGAACCTTCGAGAAACACCCCCTAAGGTTGCATCCGGAAGCACCAAAATGGAGGCTGCTGGTTTTACGGCTCCTATGGTTTTACCCGGTCACTACCAGGTCGTATTGCATGTAAAAGATCAAACGTATTCTCAAACCTTAACTTGTGTGGAGGATCCACAGAACACGCTTTATACTTCAGAGCAACGTAAACACGTTTATCAAAAAGCCCAAGAATTAAAAACACTTTTTCAATCCATTAATACCTTAATAGATTCTTTAAATGAAATTCAAAATGCCTTGAAAAAAGATTCTGTAACATTTCGTAAAAACAAAACAAGCGGGTCCTATTATAAAGAATTGCAAAAAATTAAATCCAAACTCATGGCAACCACCCAAACCTCCATATTTGCCGATGAAGAACGTTTAAGGGAGAAAGTTTCTAAACTGTATGGCGCCTTTTGCGAAATGGAATCGGCTCCCAATGAAACGCAATTGGAATCCATTCGGGATTTAAGCACAGAGTTTAAAACTACCTCAAACGATTACCGTCGTGTTCAAGAACATTATTATAAAACCTACCTTCAGAGCCTTAAAAAAACAGAGCGCTTGAGTCATTAATGTTT
>CAWUNH010000131.1:0-4738 GCA_963923435.1 uncultured bacterium | reverse complement strand
CGGATGAAAAATACAAGCGCTTGCCATCGGGCGAAAGCGTTGGATAACGCTCGTTTCCTCTGGTGTTAACCTTACTGCCTAAATTGGTAGGCTGTCCCCAGCTGTTGGCCTTTTCGTTAAACGAACAGCTCCAAATATCGGTGCCGCCGGAACCGCCTTTCATTCGCGAACAATAATACAATGTTTTGCCATCGGCTGTTAAATAAGGATCTCCAAAATTTACAGTATCGATACTAAAGGGCAACCGTTCGGCATCGCCCCAGGTGTTGGCTTGCTTGCGCGCTAAAAACAAACCACAATAATTGTTGCGTTGTTTATCTTCCGGACAACGGGTGAAAAACAACAAATCTCCCTTGGCATTAAGCCAGCTGCGACCTTCGTTTACTTCAGTGCAAACGGAAGGGGGTAAGATAACGGGGGTAGCCCATTTTTCATTTTTATCTTTTTTGGTTTCCCATAAATCGGAGGGATTGCCTCCTGAAATTTCGTCAATATTGCCGCTGCCCATGGATCCCTCCCGGTTGGAACTAAACATAATGCTGGTGTTTTTTTTGTCACTAAAGCAGGGACCGTAATCTTTGGCTTTGGAATTAAACGGGGCGTTGTCAACTTTAAATCGGGTTGGTGTTTCCAAAATTCGTTTTGCAATTTCGCAGGAACGCAAGCCGTCCAATGCCACTTTGGAATCACCGCCTTTGGATTTGTATAAATTAAATTGTTCAATGGCCTCAGAATAGTTTTGACGGGCTTTAAGGACTTGTGCTAAATTGAGGTGAACAAGAGCATCCGGGTATCCGGCATTGATTGCATTACGAAGATTGGTTTCAGCTTCTTTAAAATTATTAATGCTTTTACAGCATACACCCAGTTTAAAGTAAATTTGTCCTTTTTCATCTTTGGTTTTAGCCGATTTGTAGGCATCCTTGTACAATTCGATGGCTTTAAAGTATTCTGCATTGTCGTAAGCATCGTCCGCTTTTTTAATTGTTTTTTGGGCCTTTAAAGAAACGATTCCAATACTAAAGAATACAAGCAGGCAGAAATAAGAAATTTTTGGTCGCGTCATAATGGCTACTAAAATAACGATTTTTTAAGTGTAATTTATGTTCTCCGCGTATTATAAAGCCCCTTAACGTATTTTTACAGTCTTTGAAATCCGGTCGAATATATATCCATATTCCTTTTTGCCAAAAAGCCTGTACCTATTGTAATTTTCATTTCACCACACGCACGGACCTGATAAACGCCTATGTTCAAGCATTGGTGTCTGAAATTCATCAACGGAGCCATACCCTTGCTGCTGAAATACAGTCGGTTTATTTTGGCGGAGGAACTCCCAGTTTACTTAACCCAGATCAATTAAACGTTATTTTAAAAACACTAACCGGCTATGCAAAATTAACTTCGGATACCGAAATAACCCTGGAAATTAACCCGGAAGACACCAACCAGGAACGGGTAGTTCAATGGCTTGATCTGGGAATAAACCGTTTTAGCGTTGGAGTTCAATCTTTGGATGAAGCTGAACTTGCCTGGATGGGGCGTATACACACCATTAATAAAACCTACAAATTGTTGGAGTTATTTTATAAAAACAACGTTAAAAATTACAATCTGGATTTAATTTTTGGTTCCGGTAAATCGCGTCTTGAGCAATGGAACATTCAGCTTAAAAACTGGACGGCTTTTAACGCCCCGCATATTTCAGCCTATCAGCTTACAGTAGAGCCTAAAACAATTTTGGCAAATCGGGTTAAAAACCGCTTATACCATCCGCCAAACGAGGAAATTCTTGCAGAATTTTTCATTCAAACCCACCACACCTTAACCCAGGCAGGGTACCATCATTATGAAATTTCAAACTATGCAAAACCCGGTTTTGAAGCCTCGCACAACGCAGCCTACTGGAGGTCCGAAGCTTATATAGGTTTGGGCCCCTCTGCGCATTCCTTTAACGGCATAAGCAGCAGAAGGGTAAATTTACCTGGTGTTGCTTCATACATTAAAAATGCCGCAACGCAGGTTTACCTTCACGAAAACGAAGTACTAAATGAAAACGAATTATTCAATGAAAAAATTTTAACCCGTTTGCGAACCCGGGAAGGGCTCCAATGGGAGGAAATTCGAATAAATTTTGGAACCCAAGCACTCAACAATCTTAAAGAAGCCTTGGTTAAATGGAAATCCTATTTAGAATATGATGAACCAGGGGTTCGTTTGAATTTAAGAGGGATGTTAATTTCGGATGCAATTTGCAGAGATTTGTTCAGGACCTAACAAAGCCCTCGGCCAGTTTTTTTCCTTGTCCGATGGAACCGATTAACCATTGAGATAATATTTTAAAATATTCGCTTTCGTTTAAGCCAAAATTTAAAGAAGAGGTTCTTAATCGTTGCATTATTGGTTGCAAGGCTAATGCAGCTGAAACACTGACGTTAAAACTTTCTGCAAATCCGACCATGGGTAATTGCAGTAAATAATCGGCAGATTCTAAAGAAGCGGTTTCCAAGCCCTGTTTTTCGCTTCCCATAACCAAAGCCAGGGGAGTGTCGATGGGAATTGTAAATGGGTTGTACGCTTTTGTATGAGGGCTGGTTGCTGCAATTTTATAACCTTTTTTGCGCAAAGCAGCATAAACCTCTGGGCTAGTTTTATCGGGATAAGAAAAAACCGAAACCCACTGTTCACTACCAAGGGCGATATCAGAGTTAAATTTTAAATGATTTTTACGTTCCAGGGCATGTACTTCTTGAATTCCAAACGCATCGCAGGTTCTTAAAATGGCACTGGCATTGTGTTCCTGATAAATTTCTTCTAAAATCAAGCAAACATAGCGCGTACGCTGCTTAAGGACTTGCTGCATTCGGGCCAAGCGTTCAGGCTTTATAAAAGCACTCAAATAGGTACACAGAGCTTTATGGTATTCCAAATCCACTTTGTAAAGGTACGCATCTCCGTTTCAATATGTTTTTTTATTACTTTTGAAAATCCGGTTCTTAACAGATTAATAGGGAATCGTGTGAAAATCACGAACAGTTCCCGCTGCTGTAAACCTGCGATACCAAAACAATCTGGCCACTGCGAAAGCGGGAAGGTGTTAAGGTGCAGGTAAGTCAGAAGACCTGCCGGAAAAAATCACCAAAACCGTTTCGGGAAGAAAACGTCTCGGTGTGCGAAAAATGAAATTACCAAAAGGGTGTATTATAGGCTTGAGTCTTTGCAGCATGTTGTGTACAAGTCAAACGACGCATACGCTGCAGCCGGTAGAAGTTAGTTCGTCCAAATATGCCTCAGACTCTTTAATTAAAGTGGTCCAGCCTCAATCGGATCTTAGTTTGTGGCTTTTGAGTCATAAAGGGGTTACCCTTCGAAATTACGGACCAGCGGCCAGCTCGGCCATTCGTTTACGGGGGGGCAGTTCGGGTCAAACCGCAACCTTTTGGCATGGCATTTCCATTCAAAACCCCATGTTGGGAATGACCGACGCTTCAGCCTTACCCCTCTTTTTATTTGACCGTTTGGCCATTCACTACAATGCATCGAATGTATTACAAAGCAGCACTTCCGGCTTTTCATCGCTTAATTTAGATGAGGAAGATGGGGCTAAGCCGCTTCAATCCACTCGAATCCTGGTGTCTGGAAATAGTTTAAAAAACAGTTCTTTTGGATTTAAAACGCAGTACAACTGGGGCTCGGTTTATGCCCAATCAAAAGCCTATGTGCAACGACATTTAAATGAATACCTATGGATGCCAGTTTCCAACATTTCCAGTTATTTAATTCATGCTGCAGAATCCCAAACGCATTTTATTCAGGACTTTAAAGTGGAACTTTCTAATAAACACCGTATTGAATTTCATATTTGGTCGCAACAATTAATGCGCCAATCTTCTTATGAAATTGCTCAAGCGCTCAATCGATCGGGCAGCAAGCAGTCGGCTCTGCACGCCATTGGTAGTTGGAATGCCAAGTACGCACATTTATCTGCGCGGGCTGCAGTTTCGTTTCGTGCCGATCGATTCAGCTACCAGGATACGCTCACCGGATTGCATTCGCTGCAAACCCTTCAAGAATGGCAATCTCAAATACAATTTCAAACCAAGGAATATAAATTTTTAAACATTAAAGGTGGTTTTAATTCTTATTGGGTACAGGCAATGGCTACTTCCTATCTTCAAAAAAACACCCTCCATCAACCCAATGCATGGTGTTCCAATCAAACGCGGATAAAATGGATAGAACTGCAAACCACTCTTCGTTTAGAATTGCTTGATAAAATATCAAATCCCCTTTCGTGGATGCAACAAATTAAACTGTTAAAAAATAATTTTAGCTCCCGTTTTACTGCGGGCCGTCAAATCCGCTGGCCTTCATTAAACGAACGCTTTTGGCAACCCGGAGGTAATTTGTTTTTAAACCCGGAGGAAAATTTGGGTTTTGATGCCGAGGTTGCCTGGTACGCTTATAACCATCGCAATGCCATTCAAATAACACAAACGGCCTATGTTAAACAAATCAATAATTGGATTGCTTGGCTGCCCGGTGCTTCGGGATTACCCAGGGTTGTTAATATACCGCTTGTGCACAATCGCGGGGTAGAAACCGAACTGGTTGTTTCTAGCCGATGGCCCAATGCGATTAAGACCCGATTTACAATGCATATAACCTGTGCCTATACATTTACCCTAGCCGAGGCACAATGGAAGGTATGGAACCTTAATGGTTACCAATGGATTTA
>CAWUNH010000130.1:0-4739 GCA_963923435.1 uncultured bacterium | reverse complement strand
TCATATTGGCTTTATGAGGAGCAATTCGAGATTTAAGTTTTAAAATTCGAAACGCTGAAGTACCCTCTTCGGTCATAAACTCCATTGGTTCGGTAATTTGTCCGCTGGCAAGGGGGTTTAAAACGACAATTAACGATGGATCCAAAGCATTAAGAGCCTCGTTGTCAAAACGGGTGCTGGCATTGATGCGGTTAATCATTAAACCGTTTTGTTGAACTGTTTCGGCATCCTCACTGTAGCGCTTAACCGCATCTTCAAAACTCATTTGTTGTTGTTTTAATGCCAAATACACCGAATCGGCCCGTTTACGGGTTTGAACCCGGTCGTTAACCGAAATTTTTGGTATGATTAATAAATGTCTTAAATCCAATAAATCGCCTTTTCGCTGAATGAGCTGAATAAAATGATATCCGTAAGAGGTTTCAAACACCTGAGACAATTCTCCGGGTTTTAAGCGAAACGCCACTGCATCAAATTCAGGCACCATGGTACCTCTGGCTACATTGCCATAAAACCCTCCATCTTTAGCAGATCCCGGATCCTCGCTGTAAAGACGTGACATTGTACTCATGGAAGATTGGCCCTCGGCAACGCGTTTACGGTACTCCTGAATGGTTTTAAACGCCTGCTGTTTGGCTTCCAAACTAATATGGGTTTTAAAAACAATTTGTTGCAATTCAATTTCAGAATTTATTAAGGGTAAACTGTCGGGGGCTATGTTTTTAAAATACTGACGCACTTCTGAGGGGGTAATTTTTAAAGTACCGGTAATTTTTTGCAAAACGCGTTCCGATAGCATCCGTTCCTCTACATCGGGACGAAATTCATCTTTTATAACATTAATTCGTTTTCCATAAAAGGCCTCCATTTTTGCTTCCGAACCAAATTTATTTATAAAATAGGCCATTCTTCGGCTTAACTCCGATTCAATTTCAGACTCGCTGATGGTAATACTGTCATGGTCGGCCTGAACCAAAAGTAATTTTTGAAATAGGATGGATTCCAAAGCATCGCAAATTTGAGGTTTTTGAACCTGTTCGAGTTCTAAAAGGGCTTCCTGAATATCGGATTTTAATATGGGGTACTTGCCAACCACAGCATAAACCTCATCCAATACGGATTGTGAATGGACAAAAACCACCCATAAACATCCAATAACTGTATGTAAAATCCGCTTCATTTTCGAATTTCAAAGGTACAAAATCCCTGTACAGAAGTTTCAATAGCATCTACCTCCTCAACTTTTGAAAGCGGAGAACCGGTGTAGCACCAATCAATTAAATGCTGTACCGCAGGCTCGGCTCCTTCTGCAAAAATAACCACCGAACCGTTGGGTTCGTTTTTAACCCATCCGGTAATATTTAATTCATGCGCTTTTCGTTGAGTGGTTATTCGATATCCAACTCCCTGAACGTTTCCTTTTATAAGAATTTGATAACAGCGCATGGAATTGCCTAAAGTTATTTAATTTAACGCATTTAAAACCAATTTATTGGACCGGGAAATAGAATATTTAACAGACTTTGAGTTTCAGGTAAAGTCTATTGTTGCAGGTTATATCAATGGATTACACCGCAGTCCATACCATGGTTTTTCGCTTGAATTTGCAGAACATCGGCCTTATATAGAAGGCGATTCTCTGCGTTTTTTAGACTGGAAACAATTTGCTCGAAGCGGAAAACGATTAACCAAACGGTATGAAGACGACACCAATTTAAGATGCCATTTTATAATTGATGCCTCGGCAAGCATGTACTATCCAAATAATTTTAGCAAGCTGAAAACCGCAGCACTAACGATAGGATCGATCGTTGAACTCCTACGGAATCAAAGAGACGCCTTCGGTTTAAGCATTCTTAAAGATTCTGCTCAACACCTGTTTTCTGAAAAAAGTACCCAAACCCACCAACACACCCTGTTTGAAACACTGGTACAATTATTAAATGTAAAACCCCAGGCATTTTCTTCTCCGGAACCTACCCTGCATTATATTGCCGAACGATTAAAAAAACGGGCCATGGTGGTACTTTGTACCGATGGTTTTTTTACAGAATCCTCATTTACAGCCTTTGAACAAAGCCTTCTGCACCTTCGGCACAACCAGCACGAAGTAATTGTTTTTCAAATTTTAGATACCGATACAGAAATTGATTTAAAGTTTGATAATCAAATGTACCGCTTTGTAGATCTGGAACAGGGAAACGAGATCAAACTTAATCCCATTCATATTCAACAAAATTACAAGCAGAGCATTCGGGATTTTTTAAAACGCTGGCAAACGCTTTGTCAAAAATATAAAATTGATTATCTGCAACTTCCTGCCGGTGGTTCGTACCACGAAGCGCTTCGTTTTTTTATAGAGCAACGAAATCGGGCTAAAAAACGATTATAAATGAATCACTTCTCCATAAGCTGCCGCCGCTGCCTCCATAATGGCTTCGCTCATGGTTGGATGCGGATGAACGGTTTTAATTAAATCGTGACCGGTGGTTTCAAGTTTACGTAAAGCAACTATTTCTGCAATCATTTCAGTTACATTGGCGCCAATCATATGGGCTCCCAAAAGCTCACCGTACTTGGCATCAAAAATTAATTTAATAAATCCATCGGATGTTCCGGAGGCTTTGGCTTTACCAGAAGCGCTGAAAGGAAATTTTCCTACTTTAATTTGATAACCGGCATCTTTGGCTTTTTTTTCGGTATACCCTACACTTGCAATTTCGGGCTGGCAATAAGTACACCCAGGAATGTTATTGTAATTGATGGGCTCTACTGCAATTCCTTTAATTTTTTCGACACAAAGAATCCCTTCAGCACTGGCCACATGTGCCAAAGCGGGTCCCCCTACACAGTCTCCTATGGCATAATATCCGGCAATGTTGGTAGCATAAAAAGCATTGGTTTTAATTTTTCCATTTTCTGTTTTAATGCCAAGCGCTTCAAGACCAATTCCCTGAATATTTGCTTCTATTCCAACCGCCGAAAGCACAATTTCAGATTCGATTTCCGAAATTCCCTGAGGTGTTTTTATTTTAATTTTACAACGTGTGCCTTTTGTGTCAACCGATTCTACTGAGGTTGAGGTTAACACTTCGATGCCCATTTTTTTAAGCGACTTTTCCAGTTGTTTGCTGATTTCTTCATCTTCAACAGGTACAATTTGAGGCATGTATTCCACAACCGTTACTTTGGTGCCCAGTGATGCGTAAAAGTATGCAAACTCAATTCCAATGGCGCCGCTACCAACCACGACCATATCTTTGGGCTGTTTGCTCAGCGTCATAGCTTCGCGGTAACCAATAATTTTTTTACCGTCTTGTGGTAAATTAGGAAGTTGTCGGGACCGAGCACCCGTAGCTATAATAATATGATTAGCCGAATAAATTTTAGCGCTTCCGTCTGCATGTTTTACATCAACCCGTTTACCGCTCAATAATGTAGCCGTTCCGTTGAGTACTTCAATTTTGTTTTTTTTCATTAAAAACTGGATGCCTTTACTCATTCCATCAGCAACTCCTCGACTCCGCTGAATAATGGATGTAAAATCAGCTTTAATATTATCGGCCGATAAACCGTATTCTTTTGCATGGTTAAGGTACTCAAACACCTGAGCGCTTTTAAGTAAGGCCTTGGTTGGTATACATCCCCAATTTAAACATACTCCACCCAATTGTTCTTTTTCTACAATGGCTGTTTTAAAACCCAGTTGCGAGGCACGAATGGCCGTAACATAACCCCCGGGTCCACTGCCAATTACTATAATGTCAAAATTCATATATGCTATTTTTTTACTTTACCGTAAATATCAATTTCTTGTACAGGCAATCCTATTGCCTTTACCTTTTCAAAGGTAGTACTTTTATCAGCCACCACAATAATAAACATGTTTTCAAAGTTTAAATGTTTTCGGGCAATGGCATTCAATTCCTTTAATTGCAGTTGTTTTAAAACCTGATTTTGTTTTAGAGTGTAATTAACCGAAAGTTTGTAGTCTTGTATCCGTTTAATAAAACCAAGTTTTTGAGATTGGCTCTCGTATTTTAATGCCTCACTTTGCAACAAGGCGTTTTTTGCAAACTCCATTTCACTGGCATTAAGCCCCGAATCGTTAAGCAATTTAAACTGTTGCACAATAACCTTTAATGTGCTATCGGTGGCATTGGACTTAAATCCTCCAGAAATTACATAGGGCCCTTTAAAACGATTTCCATTAAACGATCCCCGGGTACCATAGGTCCATCCTTTAACCTCTCTAAGAATATAATTTACCCGACTGTTAAAAGCGCCGGCAAATGCAAAATTAGCAACCTGTGCTTTAAAAAAATCTCCGTTGGCATCGTATGGCAAACTCATTCGACCTACCCGAATTTCACTCTGTGCAGCCTGGGGTTTATCCAAAAAATAAACAATAGGTTGACTCAAAGGATAATTTATTTCTTGGTATTGCATTTTTTTACCCTTTTGAAATGTTTTTAAAAATGCCAGTTGAGTTTCCAAAACATTAAAATTTTCAGAACCGCACATGGAGATGCTAAGATTTTCTAATCCCATGAATTGATACACCTCCTTAACATCTGAAATTTGAAGGGCTTTTAAGGTCTCGGAAGTTCCACCGGTGGGTAAACCCATAATGGTATTGCCGTACACTTTTAACCGGAATGCCATATCAGCCATAGCCGAAGCGGTGGTCATGGATTGAACGTATGCATCCAACATTTGTTTGCGTTCCAGTTCCAATT
>CAWUNH010000129.1:0-4769 GCA_963923435.1 uncultured bacterium | reverse complement strand
GATACGACAGCCCGGCTTCGCACAGCATTTGCAAAACACCAAAATCTCAGCTTTTTTTAGAAACCGATGCGGCGGACATTTCTATAAAATACATTTACCATAAAGCATCGCGTTTGCTGGGTGTCGATGAAACGGCTCTTAAAACTCAAATTCAAACCAATGTTCAACGTGTTTTTAAATTAAAAGAACTATGAATGCCAGCTGGATGGAACGCACGCAATTGCTAATTAAAGAACAGGGCCTGGAACGGTTAATTAAGGCTCATGTTTTAATTGTTGGATTAGGCGGTGTCGGTTCCTATGCAGCCGAAGCAATTGCGCGAAGCGGTGTTGGAAACATAACCTTAATTGATGGCGATTCGGTCGATCCAAGCAACCGGAACCGTCAGCTTCAGGCCTTGTCCAGCACTCAGGGTCGCAACAAAAGCCTTTTAATGGCAGAACGCATTTTAGACATTAATCCAGATTGCAAACTAAATGTTCATGAACGCTTTATGGCGCCCGATGATATGAAATTACTTTTAAAGCAAAAGTTTTCTTATGTTGTAGATGCCATTGACAGCATCTCGCCAAAATTATATTTACTGCATACTGCGTATTATCAAAATCATAAAATCATTTCAAGCATGGGAGCTGGGGGTAAAATGGATCCCACTCAAATTCAGGTGGTAGACATCTCCAAAACCCATACCTGTCCGATGGCTCAATACGTTCGAAAACGCTTAAAGTACATGACCATTTACAAAGGAATCCAAACCGTTTTTAGTACCGAATTACCGGCTAAGCATTCCATTATGCGAACGGATGGAAGCAAATTCAAAAAATCGGCCTATGGTACCATTTCATATTTACCGGCAGCCTTTGGACTCACCTGTGCATCGGTTGTAATCCGGGATATTTCCGGATGGAAACCCGTGAAATCAAGATAACTATTCTTCTGTATCTTCAGAAGCAGCAGGATTTCCGCCTTCTCGATTAAATTCGTTTAAGTACTTAATCAGATATTTGCGTAAGCCTTCGTCGTGTTCTTTATCCCAAAGTTCCTTATCCATCTCCTCCCAAAGGGTTTTATTATCTTTCATGTAATCTTTAAGAAACTTTTTGTAAAAACGGTTCATTTTAATTTTCTTAAGATCTTTAAGCGGGGCATCTTTTCCTTCAGCCCGGGTATCCTGAACAAAAAAGTAACTGCAAACCGCCGGTTCACCTTTTAAGTCTTCTCCATCGTAACGGATTTCATACAAATTAATACGGCCTCGTACCAAACACTCTGCATATGAAGGAACACCATCGTCGTCAATGGTTTCAAAATGATGCATTACTCCGGATGAGGTAAAGCCGTATCCTCTGGCTTTCTTGGTATCCATCGGAGTTATTTTAGGACCTTTTTTGGGGTCAACAAAACCAAATTTTTTGTAAAATTCTAAAAAGTCGTCTGGATTGGTTTGTATTTTTCCTTTAACGGTGTCGTTTTGACCTTTTTTTGATTTAAGAAGCAGGTAGTATCCTCCTTCCAGAACGGGTTCCATTTTGGCAACTTTGGTTTTTTTACCCTGAGCCAACAAAAGCGAGGCCGATAAAACCAAAACGGTGGTTAACAAACTGTGTTTCATAGTACCAATGTAGTTATTTTTTTTCTAAAACCTCATCTATCATCCCATAGGCCTTGGCTTCTTCAGCTATCATCCAGTAATCGCGGTCGCTGTCGGACCAAACTTTATCAAAGGGCTGCCCACTGTGATGTGCAATAATTTCATACAATTCCTTTTTAAGTTTTTGTATTTCCCGTGCGGTAATTTCAATATCGCTGGCCTGTCCTTCGGCACCGCCCAAAGGCTGATGAATCATTATGCGGGCATGTTTTAAAGCCGTTCGTTTGCCTTTTGAGCCGGCACATTGAAGCACGGCCCCCATACTGGCCGCCATGCCGGTACAAATGGTTGCCACATCGGGTTTTATAATTTGCATGGTGTCGTATATTCCTAAACCTGCATATACGCTGCCACCCGGAGAATTGATGTAAATTTGAATGTCTTTTTTGGAATCAACACTTTCTAAAAACAATAGCTGAGCCTGAACAATATTGGCCACCTGATCGTTAATGCCTGTACCTAAAAATAAAATACGATCCATCATAAGCCTCGAAAAAACGTCCATCTGAGCCACATTTAACTGCCGCTCCTCAATAATATAGGGTGTTAAAGACGATTTCCATACCGAGGTATACCGGTCCAGGGTTAAACTGCTGATACCTGCGTGCCCTACGGCATATTTTTTAAATTCAGATTCGTTAAACATGTTATTCCATTTAAGATTGTGAGTGTAAATGTAATACGCATAATGTAAGTTTGTATATGTTTTTACAATTAACCCGGACTTGTTATTAACTATTTTATAGGCAGAGCGGCCTTTTTTTGTTTTTTTTGAGATTTATGTAGTGAAAGAGGCCCAGTTTTGTATAATCAACGGACATTTAGTGTCTTTATACGAAATGGGCATTCCCTATCAAAACCGTGCCTTTCGATACGGCGATGCGGTTTTTGAATCCATGAGAGTTCGCTCGGGATGTGTATTGTTTTTAAAAGATCACATGGAACGTTTAAAGCTGGGTATAACAGCCTTAAAAATGATTTTGCCTGCAGATTTTACCACCGAAAACATCAATAATTTAATTGCTTTGGTTTTATCAAAAAACGAACACCGAGAACATGCCAGGGTGCGGTTAACCGTTTTTAGAAATGAAGGAGGGGGGTATACCCCATTAAGCAATCAAATTTCCTTTTTAATCGAATCAGAACCTTTAATTCAGTATTATGAATTAAACCGTCAGGGCCTGTGGATTGACTTGTATACCGAATTAAAAAAATCAATAAGTAAGTTTTCATCCTTTAAAAATGCAAACTCGCTGTTGTACGTACAGGCGGGACTCAGCGCCAAAAGCATGAAATTGGACGAGGCTTTAATTATTAATGAAACCGGTAATATTTGTGAGAGTATTCAAAGCAATGTGTTTATTGTAAAAAATGGGAGTTTATACACTCCCCCGCTCTCTGAGGGCTGCATTGCCGGAGTTTTAAGAAAACAAATTTTTAAACTTTCCAAAAACTTAAAATGGCTGGTGTTTGAAAGTCCATTAACGGTATTTAATTTAATGAATGCCGACGAAGTTTTTTTAACCAACAGCATACGAGGAATTGAATGGGTTGGGCAGTTTAGAGATAAATTTTACAGCAACCGACAATCGCGGGAATTAATGGATGCGCTGTGTACTCAAGCGCATTTGCTCTAACCATGCAACTAATTCTGCCGCCTGATGAGACCTTGAAAAACGGTTTAAATTACGATTTGGTAATACAGGTTTTTGAATGAGGCAGTGTTCCAGGTAGTCTGTTAATTTTGTTGTCATGGAATAATCCACGCAAATTCCGGATTGGGTCTGTTGAATCAATTCCGATGCTTCTCCATCGGGGGGTCCAATAACCAAAATGGGTTTTTGAGCATGCAGGTACTCAAACACTTTACCGGTAATTGTTTCTTTGGACAAGGGCGTATTGTTTATAACCAGTAATAAGAGATCGGATTGTTTCTGTTTTTCAAAAATTTCGGCATGCGGAAGGTAATCGATGAATTGCACCAAATCTTCTATTTGCAAATGCTTTACGCGCTCTTTTACAAAAGCATCGGTTTTACCAATGCACCTCACTATAAGTTTTTGATTCAAATGTAAGTGCGATTGCTTTAAATCGTGTAACACCCTCCAAAGAACTTCTGGATTACGGTCTTTAACCAGTGTTCCTATATGCGAAACGATAAATTGTGAATTACTATTATAAACCGTAGGCTCTGTACGGTCGGATTCGTCAAATCCGTTGTACAGGACTTTAAATTTATTTGATTGCAGGGGTTTTAATTTTAATTGCAAACGCTGGGACATTTTCTGACCAACACAAAGCACACCCGAAGCCTTTTCAAGCACTTCACGTTCCATTTTTAAATGCATTTTTCGAGCCCAAAACATGAGTTTTAAATGGTGCATGTAATCAATATCGGTCCAAGGATCTCTAAAATCTGCAATCCAAATCAGATGGGGAAAGCGGCGCTTAATACCCAGCGCAATTCGGTGCATGGAATGAGGAGGTCCGGTTGAAATAATAAAATTAACCGGATTTGTTTTTACATAGTCTGCCAAATAGCGAATACTGGGTTTTATCCAAAAACACCGCGCATCCGGAATAAAAAAATTGGCCCGAATCCATAAACTAAGCCGGTCGCGCCAGGTATTTGTTGTTTTTTCGGAAAAAAAAGCCGGATTAATCCGTTCGCTGGATTTTCGGCCTGTAAACCATTTATAAATTGCATAGGGCTCAAAAATGGGTCTTTTTAAACAGGTTAATCCTGCGGGGATGTCCTTGTTTAACGTCGGATCTTCAATGGGCCATTCTCCCTGATCAACCGTATAAACAACGGGTTCCCAGTCCAAGGCATGCAGGTATTTGACCATTTTTAACCAACGTTGAACGCCGGCACCTCCAGAGGGAGGCCAATAATAGGTTAATACCAAGATACGTTTCTGCATTTTGGCTTAAAGCTACTAAGAATCGGTAAATCACAACAATCAAAAAAACTTTGTAGGTATATTAAATAATACTTTAGCTTGTTTTAAAAGGAGCTTATAATTACAGGTAGCCTAAAAATCAGGTTTTTATACGACCCCGTATACAAGAAGTATAACTTTTTAGTTTCAGCCGCCAATTGTTAAGAGTATTAACT
>CAWUNH010000128.1:0-4773 GCA_963923435.1 uncultured bacterium | reverse complement strand
ACTCTTAAAAAGCCTGCGCCATTCCATAAGGCAATGGCGTGTAAGGCCGTTGATCCGTTTAATGCTGAGGTGGGGTAGCTGTTCAGGGGCTCGTACACCATGCGTTTCCTTGATAGACCCACTAAAATCGGGCGTCCCAATGGTTTAATGCGTTCTAAATGTTTTAGAATTACAAAATTATCATTTAGGGATTTATTAAAACCAAATCCCGGATCCAATACAATTAATTCTTCGGGCAGCTGCGAGAGCATGGATTTAAAAAAATCCAGCATTCTGGTAATTAGTTCCTCGGGATTCTGGTCTTCGGATTTAATGCGGTTTAATCGGTTTTCTGAAAATGTAAGTACGTATGGAATACGAAATTCGTTTATCAATGAAATCATTTCCGGATCGGAAAGGCCACTTACATCGTTAATCATGTTAACCCCATAAAGTTCAATGGCATTGCGGGCTACAACCGAATTGTAGGTGTCCAAACTCAGCAATTGATCTGGAAATGCAGACCGTACTTCGTTTAATACCTGCAAGCGTTTAAGCTCTTCGGTTAACGAAACAGGCTGGCTGTTGGGTCGGGTCGATTGCGCCCCAACATCAATCCAATCTGCGCCGGCTTTAATTTTATCACGTACGTCGGATACCACCGATGCATAGTTGGGATATCGGCCCCCATCGTAAAAACTGTCCGGAGTTAAATTAACAATACCCATTATCTTCGGATCAGGACTGGAGTTTAGGTCACGAAAAGCAGTCTGCATGATTCAAATTTTGTAATTTTATAAAGTCCATGAGTACAACCCGAGATCAATATCTGTTGGTTTTTAATACCTGCAAAGATATCTTTTTAAAAAAAATGCACGATTATGGCACCGCCTGGAGAAATCTGCGTCCTAAATCGCTAACCGACCAAATTTTAATTAAAGCTCAGCGGATTAAAAGCATCGAAGAAAAAGGCAATTCAAAAATAAACGAGAGTATTTCAGATGAACTTACCGGGGTAATTAACTATGGGGTTATTGCGTTAATTCAATTAGATCTTGTGCAGGATACCCGGATGGATTTGCCTCCCGAGGAGGTCAGCAGGCGTTACGAAACCAAACTTCAAAAGGCAATGGAGTTAATGGAAAATAAAAATCACGATTATGGGGAGGCCTGGCGCGAAATGCGCAACAGTTCCATCACCGATTTAATTTTAATGAAATTATACCGTATTAAACAAATTGAGGATTTACAAGGTCAAACTTTAATTAGCGAGGGAATTGACGCCAATTATTTAGACATTATCAATTACGCCATTTTTTATAAAATTAAATCCGATCAATAATTATGAAAACATTTTTAAAAGGCCCGGTTGTTCGTTTTATAGGTTTTGCCGCACTGGCCTGCGGCCTGTATTTAATTTGTCCTCCCTGTTTTTCAAAAACAATGGCAGCTCTGGTTTTGGGCGGACTCTTAGTGCTTGTTCTCGCATCTTCCTGGACCGGTAAACAGTTTTACCTGATTCAAACGGCCCGTATTTTAGTGGGCGGACTCTTTGTTTTTTCCGGATTTATAAAAGCCAACGATACACTCGGGTTCAGTTATAAGCTGGAGGAATACTTTGAAGTGTTTCAACAGGCCACCGGCTGGTCAATCTTTGGAGTAATTGGAAAAGGCTCTCTGGTTATGGCAATGGCCCTATGTGCAGCCGAAATGATTTTAGGATTCACATTGCTCCTTGGCTTTAAGGTGAAACTAACCTTGTGGCTGCTGCTGCTTCAAATTGTGTTTTTTACCTTTCTTACGTTTTACTCAGCCTGTTACAATAAAGTCACGCATTGCGGATGTTTCGGAGATTTTTTAAAACTCAAACCTTGGGAAAGTTTTTGGAAAGACATTGCATTGCTGGCACTCATCACCCTTTTGTTTTCTGGAGAAAAAAACATTCAGCCCCTAATGCAACCCATGTTGTTAAGCGCGGTATGTATTTTGCTAATAATCGGATCGGTAGGATTTCCACTCTATACCTACCGCCACCTTCCAGTTTTTGATTTCAGAGCTTATGCACCCGGAATGAACATTCTTGAAAACATGAAAAAAGGGCCCGGATATCAAGATCCGGTTTACGAGAGTTTATTGGTGTATAAAAACCTTAAAACCGGTGCATTAAAAGCCTTTAATCAAAAAGACTACATGGCCTCTAAAATATGGGAAGACACCCTTCAGTGGGCTTGGCATTCGACCGAAAACAAGCTGGTTAAAGAGGCGGTAAATCCACCACTAATTACCGATTTAACGTTTACTTCCGCCGAGGGTTTAGATCTAACGGACTCCCTGCTTTCATATAAAGGCCCCGCATTTTGGATCATTGCTTACGACATTCGCAATACCTGCACAGATCCTTTGTTTTGGAATAAAGTAACCGATTTTTACAAACTGTCTAAGCAATCTGGCGTACCCGTTTATTTAATAACATCCAGTGCCAATTCAGAGGTTCTTGCGTTTTTAAAAACCCATCAACTAACAACCATGCCAACGGTTGTATGCGATGCAATTGTTCTTAAAACCATGATTCGCAGCAATCCGGGTTTAATGCTGCTAAAAGGAGCACAGGTAATTAAAAACTGGCATTATAACGATTGGCCGGTTTTTGAGCATTTACGGCAAAATTACCTTCCTTAGGCCCGGCCCAGAGACCATAGCATTTTTTGATGCGAGCGCAGGGCTGCTGCAAAACTACCCAATTGATGGTAGCTTAAATTAAATTCTTGAGCAGTAGCAATAACAATGGGTGCAATTTTAGAGTAATGAACATGAGAAATGTTTGGAAATAAATGGTGTTCAATTTGGTAGTTTAATCCGCCAATCAACCAAGAAAACCACTTGCTGCGGGGCGAAAAATTGGCCGTGGTACAAAGTTGGTGCTCTGCCCATGAATTATTAATAGTACCATTGGATTCGGGCATTGGGTATTCAGTGGAGGTTACCACATGAGCCGATTGGAAAATTAATGCTAAAATACTTCCGGCTGTAAAATGCGTGCAAAAGAAAAACAAAATCCATAAGCCAAAACTTAAATTGCTGTTTAATATAAAAGGCAAAAGTATAAATGCGGTGTATAAAATTTTGTTTAAGATTAATTTAAAAAGTTCAACTCCAAACTTTTTTTGTTCCGTGGCCAGCAATCCTTTTTTATGGTAGCGGCGTAGCTGAAGAAAATCTTTGGTCAGGTACCAGGACAAGGTCATCAACCCGTATAAAAACCAGGCGTACAACCACTGGGCTTTATGAAACCAATACAATTTACTGGCGGGTTCAAACCGTAAAAGCGGGGAGGGAGGGTCTATGTCTTCGTCATGGCCCGGAATATTGGTGTAGGTATGGTGAATGACATTGTGCTGAATTCTCCAATTTAAAGCAAATCCCCCCAATACGATCATGCTAAGATAGCCCACCACCCGGTTGGTGGTTTTAGAAGCCGAAAAACTGTGGTGATTGGCATCGTGCATTACACAGAGGCCAATGCCCGCCATTCCCGATCCGCAGATTACTCCAAACAAAAGACTGCTCCAAAAACCCACATTTTGGTATAAAGAAATTAATACCAAGGGGCTAATGTAAAGGCAAAGCATTAACAAGGTCTTAACATACAAGCTTGGAGAACCCGTTTTTTGAATGTTTTGGGCTGAAAAATACTGATCAACACGTTTACGTAAGGTTGTGTAAAACTCGCGTTTGGAGTTGTCAAACCTTATACTGGGGTTTTGCATAGGGCAATTTACTTTAAAAAGGAATTGAAAATTAAATGATCAGCCATTTTTTACGAAATACCCACTCTAAAATCCACAAAATAATCAGGCTTAAAGCAATAAATTTAAAGTCAATCCAGGTTTGTTCACTTTCTACGGGATACGCAACCGGTTGAAAGGCATCAAAAGAACGCCATCGGGTTAAAAATTCTTTTGCGGTGGGATGAATAAAAAAACTACCCTTGCGGTATGCACTGAGTTTACGCAATAAGGCAAAATCGGCCTGCATGGATTGCAATTCCATCCATTGGTCTTGAATTTGAAAGTTGCCGTTTCGGACAAAGGAGGTATCCGAAGTTTTAGCCGTTGCGGTGTAGGAATAGCTTCCTGCATTTAGAGGAGCACAGTCGCCCTCGTAATGCTGTTCAATGGCGCGCAAATTTAGGGTTTTGTTTGGCGCGGCATTTGATTTAATTTGAACTGAAATTTGAGCATCTAAAACAGGATTGTACAGGCGGTCGTACAATTCGGCCTGAATTTTTAGGTTGTCGGAAATGGTTGCGTTGAGCGGCAAAATCAGGTTAAACAAATCTTTGCGCATCCGCATCGCGCTGAATTGAAAAGACTGAACAAACAGTTCACGCAGCCCTGTAAACGCTGGATTTGTAAACTGATTTTTTAAATTCCATTTCCATATTCCGTCTATTAAAATATGCCCGGTAAATTGACCCGATACGGTTGAAAAAAATAAAACCGGAACCAAGCGACCGTTAACATCTGCATTTAAAACTTGTTCTTGATCTGTTGGGGTTATGGTAGAAGAAGTGGAAACATAAACCAGGGCTTCCATAGCAGTATTTAATGCGGCTTTGGGTTCGGACAATCGAAATCTGTTAAAGCCAGGATTCACATGAACCTCAGCCAGCGTTTGCGATTTGCCCAGTTGGTTACAGCACATTAACCAATAGGGGGTGGCTGTGTTTTTACACTGTATTATCAGTGGATCCTCCGGGTTTTCCAATCCATGAAACACCACCAAACGGTTTTT
>CAWUNH010000127.1:0-4821 GCA_963923435.1 uncultured bacterium | reverse complement strand
CTCCAGACCATGCATAAGTTGCTGCACCACTGGCCGATAATGCAATGCTGGGCGTTGAACAGGTTAAAATACTGGTGTTGGTTATGTTGGTTATGTTAACACTGGGAATTCCGGAAACGGTAATGGATACAACCGAACCCAACACAGCTGTGCAGGATCCGGGAGCAGGCCCGGTTGTAAGTAAATTAAAGGCTGTATTAGCAGTTAAAGCACCGGTGGTAAAGGTAATAGAACCTCCAGTACCGCTTACCGCATTACCTACCGAAGCGTTATTTGAATTGTCTCGCAGTTGATAGTTAAAACCGGATTGCGAATTTGCAAGGGTTATGGTTGCCATTTGTCCCGAGCAAACAATATTGGTATTTACACTCACGCTAAGCGTTGTATTGGGTACCGTAAATAATACAGGAACATCGTCCGTTTGAAAACCACTGCAGGTTGAGCCGGGTTTAATCGCCTTAACCCGCAGGGTTGTATTGGCGTTAAGGGTACCACTGTTTAAAGAAATGGTATTGCCGTTTCCAAGCACTGAGGCTCCGGTAGAGGTGGTTCCATTGGCTAAAAACAGCTGATATATAGTGGCTGTTTGAGAATTAACGACCGAAACCCCGGCGGTTCCGGTATTGCTACAAATATTAATGGTTGAAGGGTTTACCGTTAAACTCGTTGTGGGCGGAATACATACCACGGTGCCTCCATTTACTGTGGAGCTGGGACAACCGTTGCCTACTTGAGCCGCTGCCGAGACAATGCCCCCGGGATACAATTCGTACGAGGCTAAACCCGATACGGTCCAAAAACCTCCGGATACAGTGGTGGTTTGGCTCAGCGGCGAACCATCGATGTATAAATTAATTACGTTTCCGTTGCTGCCTGCACCGGAAAGACTCGTGGCCTGTTCAAAAATAGGAGAGGTTGTTACGGATGTGGCCCCAACATTGCTTTGGCTTCCTACGAGCACCGTAGAAGAGTTGGCGCTAATTGTTTTACAGGGCGCTAATGCAGTGGCATGCAGGGTACTTCCGGGCGCAACACTTACGCTGACTGAAGCCGTCCATACACCGTTGGTTACTGTTGCCACAGAGCCCTCCGCAATACCGTTTTCATACAATTGTATTTGCGTGCCGTTGGCTTCTGAAGAAATTCCGCTGATGGATGTTAAATTGGAAGACGTACAAAAGGGTCCAGAAATTACAGGCGCTGAACAGGTTCCGCCGTTAATGGCAACCGAATTAGATTCGGCCGAAAAACAGTCGTGGTCGCCCTGAGTGGGTAAACTCGAATACGATTGTACAAAACGGGCGGTGAGTGTAGAGCAAGAAGGAAGAGCAGGACAATTCACGGTTTGTAATCCGCTGGAACTAATGGCTGCACTTACAGCATAATGCAATCCGTTTACAAATAAATGCACATAACCGGTTGTGGGCGACGGAGAGGCGTTGAGAACCACGTTCACCTGAACCGAAGTTGCTCCGGCGGTGGCGGTATTGGCGGTAATGGTAGGGGTAATGGAATTTACCGGTGTATACCCGCCGCCTATACTTACACATTCAAAGGCAGGGTATGATTTACAACCACTGGCATTAACCTGAAAAAGCATGTAGCCGCCTTCGGCGATACAATCTACTCCTGAGCCTGAATTACAACCGCCGGTATTTCCGGTACATTTCCAAACCCAGCTGCCATTTAATGGAACCGGTAAATAGGCACTGGTCAGGGGATTGGCTGTATATAGGGTATTATCGGGACGATAAACATTAATGTCAAATCCAGGAGTTCCAGTACCGCAAAAGTTTTTTCCGGTTGCATTGGTTATGGTAGGACTGGGCGCAACGGTTCCCGGGCAGGCAGTAATGGTTTGGGCATTGCACTGTTCCAGCGATTCGTATTCGCCCGAAGCGGTAACACTCACGTAAATAATATCGCCTCCCGAAAGTGCCGGAGATAAACCGCTCAGGGTCCAGGTACCACCACTCAGGGTTGTGCTGGCAGTAAAGACCGCGTTTTTATACAGTTTAACGGTGCTTCCGTTGGCCTCTGCGGAAGTTCCGGTAAGGCTGGTGGCCCCGCTGGCAACCGCGCCAGTAATGCTCGGACAATCGCTGCGGACGGTACAAACGGCCTGATTCGGAGCGCAAAAACCCTGATAATTGATAATATTGGTAAAGCAGGTGGCTAAGTTGGGACAATTTCCAACGCCTCCCACATCGGAGGCAGAATTGGGATTGCAAATGGTAGATTTATTGGCAGCGGTATTATCCACAATTACATACCGCATGGGGGTACTTGGAGTTATGCCAAACTGCGCTTGTAAGGCCGAATAGGGTACAAAAAAATCCATGAAATAATCCGGGTCGTTGCAATTGGTGGTTAGGGCAATGGCTTTTTGGTAATTTGTGGTTCCCGGATAGGACAGTACCGGTGAGCAACTGGGCGTGTTAACATTGTATACAAAAACTCCAAATTTGGTTGCTAAAACCAGTTCAATTTCAAAACCCGGATTGTTTAGGCTATAATCCGGATCGGCATTGGCCCCGGTATTTCCAAATTTACCATCGGTATCTATTAGTATAGAATAACTTTTAGCATTGGGCGCAACACTGCCCATTCTAAAACGAAACAACCAGTTACCGGCAACCGAATAAAATTTTTGCGCCGGATCGCGATCGCCCTGATCTACAAAATCGGTAAAGCCGCAATTGGGTGCGTTGTTTAAATCGGAGGTTGGTTCTTGACCCGGAAATATTAAAGATGTAAAGGGTATTTCGCTTTCCGTTTGGTCGTCGGTTTGAAAGCCCGCATTGGTAGCCGACACATAGCCGTCTCCATTGGGGTCTAAAACAGCGGCACCTGCTCCTGTGGCCGGTTCAATAATCATACCGGGGGTTTGAGCAAGTATTAAAGATGTAAAAAATAAAAATGGTGCAATGAAGGTAAATTTTTTCATACAAAGAGGAGTGCGGGTTTAAGGCTGCAAAAGTAAAAAAAAAATTAAATTTTTGTTAAGGCAATTCGTAAGGCGTTTTGTACGCTGTATTCGATGTTTCGAAGCCGGTCGGCCCCAAAAATAAAGGATTTGCTCACCACCTGCGATTTTACTGCAAACCCCATCCACACCAAACCTACCGGTTTTTCTGCTGTGGCACCGCCCGGCCCGGCAATGCCGGAAATAGAAACCGCAAGGTCGCTCTGAAATAAATTTTTGCATCCCAGCGCCATGAGTTCTACACAGCGTTGACTTACCGCCCCTTCGGTTTCAAACACCTGTTGTGGAACTTGCAAAAGAGTCTGTTTCATGGAATTGCTGTAAGGAACACAAGAACCCTTAAAAACGGCAGAGGCTCCGGGTATTGCGGTGATGGCAGCACTCAACTGTCCTCCGGTACAACTTTCGGCCACCGCAACAGTCATTTGCAGCGATTGCAGTTTTTGAACCAGCAATCGGGCCAAATCAAAAGGCTCACCGTCCATGCGTTCTGTACCCATGTAATAAGATTGTATTAAAGGCATAAGGCTTTGTCGGGCCTTTTCCATTCGTTCTTCCAAACGCTCGGCCACCGCATCGGTACCGCTAATGCGTAAACGCACCTGACCTGGCCGGGGCAGGTAGGCCAGTTTTAAGTTTAAAAACGGGAGTTCGTTTTCCCAGGTTTCCAGCAATTCTGCCAAGGCGCTTTCGGCAATTCCAGAAGTAATAAGTGTTGTGTGCCTAATTTCCGGCATTTTAAATTTTGCCTTAAGGTCGGGTAATACCGACTCTGAAAAAAGCGCTTTCATTTCGTAAGGCACGCCCGGCAAACAATAAAAAATACAAGACTTAAATTCAAACCACAAACCGGGGGCGGTTCCTAAATGGTTTTGAAAAAAATGACAGGATTCTGGAATTTCTGCCTGCAGCCGGTTAAGCGCGCTTAAATTGCGGTTTAACAGCCGGTACCGTGTTTCGAGTTGCCGCAACACAGCCTCTCGAATGCTTAAGGGACTGTTTGTTAGGCGGGCGATTACCGATTTGGTAATATCATCTTTTGTAGGCCCCAGTCCTCCGGTTACAATGCAAAAAGAAACTCTTTGAGAGGCTTGTAAAAAAGCCTCCTCAATGGCGTTATTAGAATCGGAAACCGCCAGGTGTTGCCGCACCGAAACGCCCGCATCGTTAAGCGCTTTGCTTAACCAAGCGGCATTGGTATTAACCACCTGACCAATCAGGAGTTCGTCTCCAATGCTTATTAAATCGGCTTGTACGGCGTGATGTTCAAACATGTTTTATGGGCTTGGGTTTTCAAGGGTATTTATTAATTGCGACCAGGTTTTCAAATTTAAGCGGTTGGATTCAACCAAATACAAACCGTAATCATCTATTCGACGCAGGTTAAAATCGCTTCCTGGGCGCAGCCTTTGATCTAAATCATACAAAGTTGACAGGCACATAAAACGCTTGGGTGCCATAGGCATTAAGGCATTTCGAACCCAGTAACGACGTTCGGATCGGGTTTCGGTACAAACGGGAAATGCAGCAGAACGGGCAGTTCCTCCGTAAGCTAAAACGGTATTAAGCCAAAATCCATTACTAACCAAAAGGGTATCGCAATGCTGTTCATGGCAAAGCTTTTGATAATGGTCTATTGAGGTTTCGGCTTGCCGGGTAGAAATCAGGTGAACGCCAATCCAGGTGGTTTGCTTACCTAAAGAGGACACAAAATTTTGCTGTTGCATGCTTTTGTAAAATAAAAATCCCATTGCCGCCAAAAAAATGGCAACAGACCCGAAGGTAAATTCGGGCCACCAATAATAAAAAACGGCTATAATAAAAGGCAGGGGTAA
>CAWUNH010000126.1:0-4833 GCA_963923435.1 uncultured bacterium | reverse complement strand
TTTAACCAGGGTATTGAATTTAAGCAGCTTTCCTTTCAGTATCCCAATCGCGAAGTAAAGGCCTTAACGAATATTAATTTATTTATTCCAAAAGGCCAAACGCTTGCCATTGTTGGTGCCAGTGGAAGTGGAAAAACCACCCTGGCCGACCTGATTCCAAAGTTTCACCGTTATACGGAGGGCGATATTTTAATAGACGGTGTATCTCTTCAGCAAATAACCACGGCCTCGCTCCGAAAGCACATTGCCATTGTTTCTCAAGAAACTATTTTATTTAACGACAGCGTGTATAACAATATTGTTTTTGGACTTGAAGCGGTTTCTGAAGCAGATGTAAAGGAAGCTGCCAAAATTGCCTGTGCCGATGGATTTATTTCAGAATTGCCCGAGGGCTATAACACTTTAATTGGTGACCGTGGCGGTAAGTTAAGCGGTGGTCAGCGGCAAAGAATTGCCATTGCCCGCGCTGTATTGAGAAATCCGGATATTTTAATTTTAGACGAGGCCACTTCTGCATTGGATACAGAAAGTGAAACCCAGGTCCAGGAAGCCCTGAATCGGATTATGCAAAACCGCACCTGTATTGTTATTGCACATCGTTTATCTACAGTATCTAAAGCGCCTAAAATTGTAGTTCTGGAACAGGGGCAGATTATTGAGCAGGGCAACCACGAATCGCTCATGAAATCCCAAGGTGCCTACCAACGGCTGGTTGAATTGCAGCAGTTTCATTAACAGGTTAGTATCAATAACTATTGCAGGCGGTATTCGGCTTAAAGTGTTTTTTGTTTCAAATTAAGGGTTACATGCTGTATGTTGTTCCAACTCCGATTGGTCATTTGGACGATATTACCCTTCGGGCCCTTCGGGTTTTATCGGAAGTAGATTTAATTTTATGTGAAGATACTCGAACCAGCCGTGTTTTATTAAACCACCATGGCATCGGTACAGCCCTTAAAGCCTTTCATATGTTTAATGAACACCAACAATTAAATAATTGTTTGTCGCTTTTAAAACAGGGTCGCTCAATTGCCTTAATTTCCGATGCAGGCACCCCGGGAATTTCGGATCCCGGTTTTTTACTGGTTCGTGAAGCGGCCCGCGAAGGTATAAAATATACCTGTTTACCGGGCGCCACCGCCATTATACCCGCCTTGGTTCTGAGCGCCTTTCCCAGCGACTGTTTTCGCTTTATCGGATTTTTACCCCATAAAAAAGGACGGCAAAAGGCTATTGAGGAACTGTCCCAGGATCCACAGACCTTGGTCGTTTACGAATCGCCCCACCGTTTAATTAAACTTTTAGAGGCCTTGTCGGAAACTATTCCCGATCGATCCATTGCCGTTGTACGCGAAATCAGTAAAACCTTCGAGTCGGTTGTTCGCGGAACCGTTATGGAAGTAAAAGCGCACTTTAGTTCCATGCCTCCTAAAGGCGAACTGGTTGTAATTATTTCTTCGGTATGATGTACGATGCTCCTAAAAAACACGGCGCACCGCCCGGAAGTTTAATTTATACCGGGTCTCAACAGCACGAATCTTTTAAGCTGACCTGTATTTCATTTAATGAAACGGATTTTGAAGAAACCGTTTTTAAAGATTTTACATCGTGTCAGGCCTCGTTAAAAAACAAGTGCGTGCATTGGATAAATGTAGAAGGCATTCATGACAGCGCTCTTATTGAACAAATTGGTGCTGTGTACAAGCTCCACCCCTTAACCCTTGAAGATGTAATGCATCCAGAGCAAAGACCCAAATGTGAAGATTACGATCATTACCTGATGGCCACACTTAAAATGCTCTGGTATTCTACGAAAATTGAAAGCGAACAACTCACGTTAATTTTACTTGAAAATACCGTAATCACTTTTCAAGAACCCGAGAATGTAGATGCATTTGATATTATTCGCCAACGGCTGAGAGCCTCTAAAGGTCGGGTTCGTAAAATGGGGGCCGATTACTTGTTTTATGCGCTGATGGATGCTGTGGTAGACTGTTATTTTAAAGTGGTGGAATCCTTAGGAGACCGTATTGAAACTGCAGAAGAACAAATAATTGATCGGCAGAGTCATCAGGAATTGCTAGAACTGTATCAGATTAAACGAGAACTCATTTTTTTAAGAAAACAGGTATGGCCCCTGAGGGACATGATAAACCATATCAACCGTGAACCTCACCTATTGATTCAGGAAAGTTCTGGGCTGTATTTTCGGGATTTACTGGATCACAGTATCCGCATAATAGACAGCGTTGAATCGCAGCGAGATTTAATTGCCGGTTTAATGGATGTGCATTTAAGTTACAATTCCAATCGCATGAACGAGGTAATGAAAACCCTTACCATACTCTCCAGTATTTTTATTCCGGTCACCTTTGTTGCAGGCGTGTACGGAATGAACTTTAAATTTATGCCGGAACTTAATTCGCCTTACGGTTATGCCGCGGTTTGGGGCCTAATGCTCCTCGTAATGGGTAGTATGTTGGTGTACTTTAAACGAAAAAACTGGTTTTAATTAACCAGTAGTTTGCGCAGAGCTGTTTGCGTGCCCCAGCGGGTTTGAACCGTATACCATCCCGGAGGAAGGTCTCGGATGTCTAATAAGGTGTTTAAGCGCGTATCCTTACCAAATGATTCGACTTTTACCGCTTGCCCAAGCGCATTAAACACCCGTATTTCTACCGGTTCGTTGTGTTGGTTATTAAAAGAAATTTGAATTACATCTTGAGCAGGGTTTGGCACAATTTGAAACTGTGCATTGTAATTTTGATCGGTAATTCCAACGGCCACATTTTGATTAACAGAAATGCCAAATCCTACATCCACGGTGGGACCCAAAATTGATGCAAGGGTAATTTTATCGTCGAACTGCGTTAAAAGCGGAAATTTTTGAGATCCGTGATAATACTGGTAAAGCGTTTCTTTAACGGTTTGGGTAAAGGTTATGGGCGGAATGCTGAACAAAATCCGTAGGGTTAAATCGGATTTGACCTGCAACACATTGTTGAGTTGACTTCCCCCGGGTAATACAATGTTTCCAGATCCTGAACCCAGGGTGGTAATGGTTCCCGTTAAGGGAGCCGTTGTGTTGTTTCCCATGTCAATGGTTCCTGCAAAGGTATCGGAGTAGGTTGTACCCGTGGCAATTGGCCATTTATAAAATATTGCCGAATTGGTGAAAATTGAGGGCGCCGAATTGGTTATGTCGTAAAAACCCAACATCTCCACCTGTGTGGTGGGCGTTGTTGAAACCTTAAACATGGTGTAGGTGCCTGCAGCATCATACTGAATAAGGTTAGTGCCCGGAAACAACGAAGCTTGGGGTACTGCAGCCGAAGCACTAAAACTGGCAGAAGCTGTAAGCGTTGACTGTGTACAGGATGAAAAATTCCAGGTCTGGTTATTACCGGTGGCACGCGGTACGAGGGCCGTACTATCGTATTCGATTTCTGAGAAGACATCTCCCGGTACGGGTTCATTAAAAGCTTTGGTTAAGATTAGTTGGGCATGTAACGCAGATACACTCCAAACAAATCCAATTAACAGAAAGTAAATTTTTTTCATTATAAATTGTAATAATTATAAATGCAACTAATAGATTTTATTAAACCTTGGTGTTTAGGCAACTTCTACGGCATCCGGATATTTGGTTTTCCAGCTTTTAAGACTTTCTTTAGTACGTACCATAACAACGGTACGACGGTCAATTCTAAGTTTTGTAATATAGGTTATACCTTTAATTTCGGACCTTTTAACTTGATGTTTCATACACCTAAGTAACGCTTTTAAACGGGCTTTTGTTGTGGTAATGGGGTTAAAAAATGCCAATAATATTAACGGGTTAATAACAGGATGGTTCCAATGTGCAGAATTACTAAATTAACTAAAATGCTGTTATTCAGGTGTTTATAAAAAACTGTATTTTTGAGATTCATGAACAAAACATCAGAAAAAACAAAACGAATCATCTATTGGGTACTAACAGGTTTAGTAGCCTTTGTATTCTTGGGAAGCGCCGCAGGAAAGTTATCTGCTAATGAAGAAGCGCTTAAAATGGCAAACGGCTTCGGGCTGGATGCAAAAACCTATACCATGCTAGGTATTGTGGAATTGGCATGCGCTATTCTTTTTATTATTCCTCGAACCGGAATTGTCGGAACTATGCTGTTAGCGGCTTATATGGGTGGCGCTATCGCTTCGCATCTTGAACATGGTGTTTCGATTGTTGCACCTTGCCTCATTCAAACTTTCGTGTTAGCAGTTGCCTTTTACCGTTTTCCGGAACTAAGAACCAAACTACTAAACTCAAAATCATGAATAGAATTCTTGTTATCCTAACCATTGACCTGGAAAACCTTCCGGCTAATTTTTCGCAGATTTTACAACATGAGCGTGAAGTGGTAGCGCAATGGAAAAAAGATGGTTATTTGGATCAGCTTTTTTTAAGGCCCACCAAAAATGGTGCAGTCATGATATTTAAAGACAAAACAGAAGAAGAAGTGAATCATTTGATGACAACACTTCCATTTTATCCGTTGAGAAAATCGATTGAAGTATTGCCCTTAATTAAGGATGCGGAAATGGGTTGATGTATCTTTCCTAAAAAACTATTGTTGTTGAATGATATGCCATTCATTAAGCTGCTTTTTTGGCTTTAGTGTATGATTTGTTGTTGAATTAAGTGAAATTATTTGTATTTCTATTTAATTGTTTTCAATTAAAACGTTAGGCATGATAATAACTTTATTGTGAAAGGGCGGTTGCTATAATTATGCCCTATTCAAAATTTAATACAAATAAATTTGCAGGCAATTTTCCCTCAATAATTTAGCAAAA
>CAWUNH010000125.1:0-4841 GCA_963923435.1 uncultured bacterium | reverse complement strand
CGGAGATGTGTATAAGAGACAGTGGTTTGAGTTCCCTGTAAATACCCTTTGCCAATGAGTCCGCCACTACCAATAGCAATTTTAGCTTGATGTACATTGTAGCCTTCTTTTTTTAAGTTTACATTGCCTCTTCCTAACAGTACATCAATTCGCGTTCGCTGGTGAGGTAAAAGCCGGTTATAAAGTTGGTTCGATCCAAATACCAACACCATAGAAAATAGTAATAACATGAGCCAACGAAGTAAATTTTTAAAATTTCTCTGAATAAAAAGCAAAAACAAAATAAATAAAAGGGCCAGGGTAGCAGAAATATAGTATGGATTAAGGGTGAGCGATAAAACAAATAGTACCGTGACCGACATGATAAATATTATGTAATTAACATTTAGGCCCTCGCGGTACAGCACAATAACATTAGCCAGTAAAACCAGCGCCAAACCGGTTTCATTTTGAAAAACCTTTATTAATAATAGAGGAATTGAAAAAATTAAAATGGCCATCCAGGTGTTTCGTTGTATCCAAAATTTGGCAAACAAGCCAGTTGCATTTTTTGATTCGGTTAAAATTTGGTTGCTTAAAAACTTAGCCAATGCCAATCCGGTTGCAAACTTTATAAATTCTGCCGGTTGCAAACCAATATCGCCCCATCTGAACCAGGATCGGCTGCCCTTTATTTCTTTTCCTGCTACAACCACCAAAATGTTTGCTATTAACAAAAGAAAATAAACAGGATAAGCAAAAGATGTATAAAAATGAGGGTCAATAATTAATATCAAAAATGCAATTAATACGGCTCCTAAAATCCAAACCATTTGTTTGCCATACTTTTGACTCAAGTCAAAAATTTGTGCATGCTGATCGTTGTATACAGCTGCATATACATTTAACCAGCCCATAATTACCAGCAAGGCATAAATTAAAACGGTCCAGCGATCTATCCCCGATAAATAGGCATTTTGATGTCTCATGCGTTACGTTTACGTTTAACCGATTTTACAGGAACTCGAATTTGTGTTTCAGCGATGCGTTTTTCTTTATCCGTTCGAGCAACCTGACCTTTTAAATACCGTTCCATCATTAAACTAACAATGGGCGCTGCCATAGTTCCTCCCCAGCCCCCGTTTTCGACCAAACAGGCAAATGCAATTTTTGGATGATCGCGGGGCGCAAATCCAACAAATACCGAATGGTCTTTTCCATGCGGATTTTCAGCCGTACCTGTTTTTCCGCAGGCCGTTATACCCTCAATTTTTTCAGCCGCAGCAGTTCCTCGTTCAAAACATTGCTGCATGCCATCTATAACAATGTTATAAAAATTGGTGTCGGTAACCCCAGCCCAGTGTTTTTGTTTAAAGCGTGGGTCAATTTTATTGGGCTCTCCAATTCCTTTTACGGCATGCGGGGTGTAATAAAATCCCCGGTTTGCAATAATGCAAATAATATTGGCCATCTGTAGGGGCACCAGCAGCAACTCGGCTTGACCAATACCCAGTGAAACAACCGTATTTGCACGCCACGAATTTTTTCCAAAAATTTTATCGTAATAGGCAATACTTGGTACATTGCCGGGTTTGTCGTAGGGCAAATCGGTTCCTAAATGGGTTCCCGGTCCAAAACTTTGAACCATGCGACTCCAGTGCTGAAACCCTTCGGTGGTTGAATGGAATTTTTTTTGATCCACAATGGTTTTAAATACATAGGAATAATACGAGTTGCAAGATTGCGCTACCGAGCCCGGCAAATCGACCGATCCGTGCCGATGGCATTTGGGTTTGCCATTTAAGGGAGGGTAGCCACCGCTACAGGGAAATACAGTTTTACGATTTATAAGTCCATCGTTTTGAGCAATAAGTGCTCCTAATAATTTAAAGGTTGAACCCGGGGGATACATTCCCTGAATGGCTCGGTTTAATAAAGGTAAGGTCGAATCGCGATACAGTTTTGCAAAGGTTTGATTACGCAATTTTCCGCCTACCAGTAAATTTGGATCGTAATTAGGGCTTGACACCAATGCCAGTATTTCTCCGGTTTCAGGCTCTATGGCAACAATGGCTCCGGTTTTACCTTTCATGAGTTGTTCGCCATATTGCTGTAATTCAATATCAATTGTGGCGTATAAGTTTGTTCCTGGTGTTGCCAGGGTATCCCATTGGCCGTCCCGGTAGGGGCCAATTATTTTATTATGTACATCTGTTACCTGGTACTGAATGCCTTTTTTTCCACGTAAAACCGATTCATAACTGCGTTCCATGCCGGAAATTCCAATATAATCGCCTTCTTTATAATAAGAATCGCTTTGAGACTTTTGACGCGTTACCTCACCTACATATCCCAGCAAATGGGAAGCAACCGGCCGGGGATACGATCGTAGGGTTCGTTTTTGAAAATAAAACCCTTTAAACTTGAATAAACTTTCTGAAACGCGCGCATAACTTTCAAATTTCATTTGCTTTTCAAAAATACTGGGCTTATTGGGAGAATTGGGGGCCTGCACGGCTTTTTTAAGACGTTTTAAAAAATCTGCTTTGGTAATTTCAAGTAATTGACAAAAAGCCAGAGTATCGCAGTGCTGAATTTCTTTGGGTGTAACCATTAAATCAAAAGAGGGTTCGTTTTGCACAATGGGTTTTCCGTTTCGGTCAATGATGTACCCTCTGGCTGGAAACTCTACCATTCTGCGGAGCGCATTGTTTTTTGCTGCTAAATCGTAACTGTCATCCCAAAGTTGTATGTAGGCTAAACGAATCATGTAAATCATGCCGATTATTAAAAAAAAGCCAACAATAAAATTTTTACGTTCGCTTAAATAGGCGCTTCGACTCATAAACCGGTTTTAGGTTTAGTAAATGTCCTCTGAATTAACCAAACCATGAGTAAGGTAGCCAGGCTGCTTAAAATTACCCGTAAGCCCAATGCCCAAAAACGTGCCATTGAAAACTGTTCCAAAAAAAATACCATAAAATGGTGCAGTAAAATCAAAACAAAAGCGTACTGAAAAAACCAAACGGCTCCCATCTCCTTAATGTGCGGACGGTATATCTGAGAAAGCCCCTCCCTTAAAGCTACGGTGTTTATGTAATACGATCGGACCAAGGCAAGGCTAATACAGGCCATTGCATGGATTCCATTGGTATGGTAAAAAACATCGATTGTATATCCGGTTATAAAAGCCAGCGTTAAAACGGTAAAACGCGAGGTTTCAAAAGGTAATTGCAAAATAAACAGAACGTAAGGAAAAAACAATATCCAGGAAGCAACATGCATGTGCCGGACCATTGCAATTTGAAAAGCCATTAATACGAGCCAGCGAAAAAATGCCAATAATAGTTCAACGATCATATTCGGCTTGAATGTGTTGTTCCAATGAATCGCGCTCAGCCCTCTGTTTGTTTTGTAGGGCATATACGTTTCTCAAACGTTTAAAATCAGCTCCCAGACAAACCTTTACCGTATAAAACGATTCGTTTGCAAAACGTTGGTAATAATAGACGGTCCCCACAAACATGCCTTCTGGAAAAATACTGGACAAGGCACTTGTTACCACCGTGTCTCCCTGACGAATTCGGGCATTTAACGGTATATCGGTAAGCTGGGCAAATCGATAACTCTCCATGTTCCAACCTAAAGAACCAAAACTGCCGTCTTTTTTTAACCTGCAATTTACTTTACTTTCTTTATTAATAAGGGGCAATACACTTGAAAAATGCGCACTAAGCCCAACAATTCGGCCCACAATACCCTCGCTGGAAACAACGGCCTGGTCCATTTTAAATCCGTCGGCTGTGCCTTTGTTGAGTGTAATAAAATTGCGGGTTAAATCGGTGGTAATATTTACCACCTCCGCAGGACGGCACTCAAAATTTAACCTGCCTGAATCGGTTTTATGCGAGGCGTTTTTAGAACCCTGCCAGCAGGCCAGATTGCGTTGTACGAGTTCGCGTTTTAATTTTTGATTTTCTTCACGCAAAGAAAAATACGACCAAAACTCAGATTCTTTCTGATGGTAGGCATCTGTTACAGACCAAATTCCGTTGAGCATAACAGATCCGGGATACAATCGTAATTGAAGCATACTGCCAAAACAAACCAGACTTAAAAAAATAAAATAAACCAGAAATCGAAACCGGATAAAAAGTTTAATCAGGTTTTTCATTCAACTAAATTGAATTATTTGATAAGGAAGGGAAACTTGCTGATATTTTTTAAAGCAATACCGGTTCCTCTGGCAACCGCTCGGAGAGGATCGTCACACACATGAACCGGTAATTTGGTTTTCATGGAAATGCGCTTATCTAAGCCGCGCAGCAGCGATCCGCCACCCGCCATGTAAATTCCCTTACGGTAAATATCGGCAGCCAATTCGGGCGGGGTCATTTCCAATGCATTTAAAATAGATTCTTCAATTTTAGAAATGGATTTGTCCAGGCAGTGTGCAATTTCAACATAACTGATGTAAACCTCTTTAGGAATTCCGCTCATTAAATCGCGCCCCTGAACGGCATAATCCTGGGGAGGGTTTTCAATTTCGGTCATGGCCGCACCCACCTCAATTTTAACCCGTTCCGCACTGCGTTCTCCTATTAAAATATTATGCTGACGACGTAAATACTCCTCAATGTTGGCATTAAAATCATCGCCTGCAATGCGGGTGGAACGGTCGCAAACAATGCCTCCCAAGGCAATAACTGCAATTTCCGAAGTTCCGCCGCCAATATCAATAATCATGTTTCCCATGGGTTCTTCCACATCCAAACCCATACCAATTGCTGCCGCCATGGGCTCATGGATCATGTACACTTCTTTGGCACCGGCATGTTCTGCGCTGTCGCGAACGGCCCGTT
>CAWUNH010000124.1:0-4870 GCA_963923435.1 uncultured bacterium | reverse complement strand
GATGAGCATGTACGATGCCATGCAAAAACCAGCTTTTGAAATTCATCCCAGCGCTTCAATAGATGCATCGGCAGAATGCGCTACGGAAATATATTTGGGGCCATTTGTTGTGTTGGGTAAAAATGTAAAAATTGGAAAAGGAAGCCGTATTTATGCCCATACGGTTATTGGCGACCATGTACAAATTGGCGAAAACACAACCATTTTTAGTAATGTAACCGTATACCACCATTGCACTATTGGTTCGGACTGTACCATTCATGCCAATACCGTTATTGGAAGCGATGGTTTTGGATTTGCACCCAATCAGGATGCAGCTTTTGTAAAAATACCCCAACTGGGAAATGTTCAAATAGACGATGGGGTAGAAATAGGTTCAAACTGTTCAGTAGATCGAGCAACACTGGGGAGTACCCGCATACACCGCGGGGTTAAACTCGACAACCTGGTGCAAATTGCCCACAATGTGGTTATTGGCGAAAACACGGTTATTGCGGCATTGTCCGGAATTGCCGGTTCAACAAAAATTGGCAAAAATTGCATGATTGGCGCTCAGGTAGGAATTGCAGGACACCTCAGCATCGCCGAAGGCGTTAAAATAGCCGGTCAAAGCGGTGTGGCCCGATCAATTTCAGAACCCGGCATTACCGTACAGGGAACACCGGCCTTTAAAATATCCGATTTTCAAAGAAGCTATGTTGTTTTTAAAAAATTACCTTCCCTGCAAGACCGCATCAGAAATTTAGAATTACAGTATAAAACAGGTTCTTCATGAAGCTGGACATTTTGGCCATTGGAGCCCATCCCGACGATATTGAACTAAGCTGCAGCGGAACCCTGCTTTTACACATAGCTCAGGGTAAAAGCGTCGGATTAATCGACCTGTCAAAAGGAGAAATGGGAACCCGAGGAACTCCCGAAATACGTCTGCAAGAAGGCGAACGCGCGCGCCAATTAATGAAAGCCCAAACCCGAGACAACCTGGGGTTTAAAGACGGAGCCCTTGCAAACGATTACAGCCATCAGCAAGAATTAATACGCTACCTTCGGTTTTACCGTCCGGAAATTGTATTGTGCAATGCACCACAGGATCGACATCCCGATCATGGCCTTGCCGCCAATTTGGTTGCAGATGCTTGTTTTTACAGCGGATTAACCAAGCGTTTATCCCATTGGAATCAAACGCAACAAACCGCATGGCGCCCCAGGGCCGTATACCATTATATTCAGGATGAGTTTTTAAAACCCGATTTTGTAATTGACATCAGCTCAGTAATAGAAGAAAAGCGCGCATTAATAGGGTGTTTTGCTTCTCAATTTTACAATCCTCAGTCCAAGGAACCCGAAACGCCCATTTCGACTAAAAACTTTTTACAAAGCGTTGAAAGTAAAATGGCGGTATTTGGACGGGCCATTGCTGCCGACTACGCCGAAGGGTTTATTTGCCATAGGTATCCGGGAGTAAAATCGCTGTTTGATTTAAGTTAAATACTGGATCTGCACCCGTTTTGGCTGGACGTTTATCCGAACCATTGCCCCCAGTTTTAAGGAAGCATGAATTTTACCATGACCGCTTGGAATTCCAAAACATACCGGGTAGTTAAAATCCTTTAGCGCAGCATGAATGATGCTGTAGGCGTTTGCTCCAAAAGGCAAAGCGTTATCTTTCATATCGGTAAACGTTCCAATTAAGACGCCTTTTAATTGGTGTAATTGCCGGCTGCGTTTTAATTGCAACATCATTCGGTCAATATGATATAAATATTCATCCAAATCCTCTATAAATAAAATAATGGGTTGATGTAATGGGACCGATTCGCGGCTTCCGCTTAAAGCATATAATATAGACAAATTGCCTCCGTACAAAAAGCCTTCTGAGATTCCGTTTCGGTTTAATGGATGAGGAGGAAGTTTTAAATCGGCCTTTTTACCAAACACAACCTTGCGCAAATGCGTAGTATTGGCAGATTTGGAGTTTAACTGAAAAACCATGGGCCCGTGGATGCTTGCAATACCCGAATGAAAAAGCCAGGCATGTAAAACCGTAACATCACTAAATCCAATAAACCACTTAGGAAAAAGCCGTAGTTTTTTAGAAGACACCCCGTCAATTATGCGCAAGGTGCCGTAACCGCCACCCAGTAAAAACACGGCTTTTGCTTTAGGGTGATCAATGGCCCATTGTAAATCCTGGGTGCGTTGTGCATCTGTTCCGCAAAACTGATGCCATTGGTTTAGTAAATGTTGGCCGGGTATTACAACAAGGCCCCAAGATTCAAGCACTCGGATTCCGGAAGTTATTTCCTTGAGTGATTTATGGCGCGCTGTACCAATAACCAGCACGCTGTCTCCTTTTTTTAAATACGCAGGAATAAGCGGAACGATTGTTTTGAGAGCCTTTGGCATGGATAGGTTTTGTACCTTTGTAAAGTTAAAAAAACAATTGCTTTTTAAATGCACCATTCGTTTAAACGCCATTTAATTACAGCTGCACTTCCGTATGCCAATGGCCCGGTTCATATTGGACATTTAGCCGGGTGTTATTTACCGGCAGATATTTACGTGCGTTATTTACGAAGTAAAAAAGCCGACGTTGTTTTTATATGCGGATCGGACGAGCACGGAGTGCCCATTACCATAAAGGCTAAACAAGAGGGTAAAACACCCCAGCACGTAGTTGATGAATATCATGAGCTCATGAAAACATCATTTGAGGCGTTTGGCATTTCATTTAATCACTATTCTCGCACCAGTTCGGAAATTCACCATCAAACCGCCTCCGATTTTTTTACCTGTTTAAATCAAAAAAATACATTTAAAATACAGGAAACCGAGCAATATTTTGATATAGAGGCCCAGCAATTTTTAGCCGACCGATACATTACCGGAACCTGTCCAAAATGTTTGCAGGAAGGCGCATACGGCGATCAGTGCGAGCGCTGCGGAACCTCGCTGAGTCCAACGGAATTAATTCATCCTAAAAGCAAATTATCCGGAAGCCCACCCGTTTTAAAAACAACCAAAAACTGGTTTTTGCCGCTCGATGCCTTACAGCCAAAAATTAGTGCGTTTATAAATGCTCATCCCGAGTGGAAGGCCAACGTATTGGGTCAGTGCAAAAGCTGGCTGGATCAAGAGGGCGGCCTGCAGCCCCGTGCCATGACCCGGGATTTGGACTGGGGGGTTAAAGTTCCTGTGCAGGGCGAGGAAGGAAAGGTTTTATACGTATGGTTTGATGCGCCCATTGGGTATATTTCAGCAACCAAAGAATATTTACCAAACACATGGGATCAATACTGGACGCAACCGGATACCCGCTTGGTACATTTTATTGGCAAAGACAATATTGTATTTCATTGCATAATTTTTCCAGCCATGTTGATGGAACACGAGGGGTTTATTTTACCCGATGCGGTTCCGGCAAACGAGTTTTTAAATTTGGAAGGAGAAAAAATATCTACTTCCAGAGGCTGGGCCGTGTGGCTTCATGAATACTTAAAGGAGTTTCCAAATCAACAGGATGTGCTCAGGTATGTTTTGTGCGCCAATGCTCCTGAAACAAAAGACAACGATTTTACCTGGCAGGATTTTCAGGCCCGAAACAATAACGAACTGGTAGCTATTTTAGGAAATTTTATTAACCGAACCCTGGTATTAACAGAAAAGTATTTTTCAAATAAAGTTCCTGCATGCGGCGAAATAACGGACAACGAACATGCACTTGAGCAATTGATATTGCAAACCCCGCAATTAATTTCAAAAGCCCTGGACCAGTTTAAATTTCGTGAGGCATTAACCGAATTGATGAATTTAGCGCGTGCAGGAAACAAGTATTTGGCCGATACCGAACCTTGGAAACAATTTTCCAGTCGTCCTGAATACGTGGGCACTGTTTTAAATTACGCACTGCAGGTTTCGGCGCATCTCAGTATTTTAATGGAACCGTTTTTGCCCCATACGGCGGCTAAACTCCGCCAAATGCTGGGCATGAAAGAGGGTTTATGGAATTCCACACAAACCCTAAGCCTGCTCCCCTACGGTCATAGTATTGAAAAAGGATTTCTTTTGTTTTCAAAAATAGAGGATGCTGCTATTGAAGTTCAAAAGCAAAAATTAAAAAAACCCACTCAAAATTTTCACACTCAAATACCTCCAATGCAAGAACCATGTTCGTTTGAAGATTTTCAAAAAATCGACGTTCGCGTAGCAACCATTTTATCTGCCGAACGGGTACCCAAAACAGAAAAATTATTAAAACTTACCCTGCAAACCGGTTTAGACGAACGAACCGTAGTTAGTGGTATTGCAGCAGACCATGCACCTGAATCTATTATTGGCACTCAGGTTTGCTTAGTTGCAAATTTGGCGCCCCGAAAAATAAAAGGAATTGAAAGCCATGGAATGATATTAATGGCAGAACAGCCCGACGGTAAACTTGTGTTTGTTCGTCCGGATCCAAATCCTGCAGTAAATGGTTCAAAAATTAAATAAATTCTTTTTTTATTTTGTATGCTGGTTAACACTTAACATCCAGGCACAGCAAAGCATTACCGATTACAAGTCCCAGTCTACGTTTGATAATTTTAAAATAAAACGCAACTGGATTGCGTGCTGGCAAATTCAACAATTGCATTCGGGCCATTTGGTTCTCAGGCTGCCGTCTCAGCGAAAGGCCATTAATTTGCTTTTATTAAAGGGCGATACAGCAAAAGCATACCGTTTAGCAGCCGAAACCATGCAAAAAAACAAACACCGCATTCGGGCATTTTTAAACGACTATACCTTTTCTAAAGTACTCTTTACGTACGACTTTTTAAGCGACTCACTTAAATTAGGTCATACCAAGGGTATATTTTTAGACAGTAATTTA
>CAWUNH010000123.1:0-4910 GCA_963923435.1 uncultured bacterium | reverse complement strand
AATGGAGTGGGTACAAAAGCGGTTAATGCACTGTCCATCCATTTTAAAGTATCTTCTTTTCGCGACGGTCAAGTTAAAACTGCAGAATTTAGTCGGGGATCACTACTTAAAGACCACCGCTTGCAGTCGGGTACACAAGAAAAAAACGGAACCTATGTTGAATTTGTACCCGACGATGGAATTTTTAAAAAATTTCATTTTGTACACGAATACATTGATCGTATGTTGTGGAATTATGCGTTTTTAAATACGGGTTTAAAGCTGTTTTTCAACGGTCAGGTATACGAGTCTAAAAACGGGTTAAAAGATTTACTTGAAAAAAACATCAGTGGAGAAGTCTTATATCCTACCATACACCTTAAAGGCTCCGATATTGAGTTGGCCATGACGCACAGCAACGAACATTTTTCGGAGGAATACTACAGTTATGTCAACGGGCAATATACAACCCAAGGCGGAACCCATTTAGCGGCCTTCAGAGAATCGGTGGTTAAAACCGTTCGCGATTTTTTTAAAAAAGAGTTTGATCCTACCGATGTACGAAAATCCATTATTGCAGCTGTTTCTGTAAAAGTTCAGGAACCCGTTTTTGAATCTCAAACTAAAACCAAACTCGGGTCTCAGGAAGTGGCTCCCGGGGGACAAAGCATGCGAAGTTTTGTGGGAGAATTTATTAAAGAGCAGCTCGATAATTTTTTGCATAAAAACCCTGAAACTGCAAAAGCAATAGAAGCTAAAATTCAAGCCAATGAACGGGAACGTAAGGAACTTTCTGGAATTCAAAAACTGGCCCGCGAACGTGCAAAAAAAGCCTCACTCCACAACCGAAAATTACGGGATTGCAGAGTTCATTTAGACGATAGTAAAGACGCCCGCAGATTGGATACCACATTGTTTATCTGTGAGGGTGATTCGGCCAGCGGTTCCATCACTAAAACCCGTGATGTAAACACACAAGCCGTTTTCAGTTTAAAAGGAAAACCCTTAAATTGTTTTGGTTTGGGAAAAAAAGTGGTTTACGAAAATGAAGAATTCAATCTTTTACAGGCCGCCTTAAACATCGAGGACTCCTTGGAAGAACTTCGGTACAATAACATCATCATTGCTACCGATGCCGACGTGGACGGCATGCACATCCGACTTTTACTGCTAACATTTTTTCTGCAATTTTTTCCGGATTTGGTTAAAAACGATCATGTAAAAATATTACAAACCCCCTTATTCAGGGTTCGTAATAAAAAAGAAACCCGTTACTGCTATTCCGATGCAGAACGAACACAAGCTATAGCGGCCCTTGGGCCTAAACCTGAAATTACCCGATTTAAGGGTTTGGGTGAAATTTCACCCGATGAATTCCGAAATTTCATAGGTAAAGACATGCGTTTGGAACCGGTTCTTTTGGATCAAAAAGCGAGCATTCAGGAGCTTTTAAGCTATTACATGGGAAAAAATACACCTGAGCGTCAGGAATTTATCATTCAAAACCTGAAAGTTGAAAAAGACATGGAATAAGCAATAAGTGTAAAAAAATCATAAAAACTCCATTCTTACTTGAGATTTTTGAATTTAAAGGTATATTTGCTTATAAACTATTATTATGAAATCAATCGCTCAATCTACCGTATTATCCGTAATACTGATAGCCGGAATGACCCTGGTGTCTTGTAAATCTAAAAAAGAAGCAGCAACGGTCACCGTTAAAGAAACCGGATTTAAAAAAGTTGAATCACCTTTGTCAGATAAACAATACAAAAGTGACGACCAACACTTCAGAGCTCGAGGCATAGGCGAATCACCGGATGAAACGGCTTCTCGCAAAATTGCATTAATGAATGCTAAGTCGGAACTGGCCAGTCTCATACAAACCACAATGAAAAAAGTATCCGATCAATATACCAATCAACGCACTGTTGGTAAGGATAAAGAATATGAAAATAAATTTGAAGAGATGACCCGAGAGGTAACCAACTTGGAAATGGCTAATTTGAGAGAAATTGGCACAGAAACCTACACCAATGAACAAGGTTTATACAAAACGTATTTGGTGCTTGAAGCCAAAAAGGATGAAATTTTCCAAAAGATGGATTCGCGCATCAGTTCGGATAAAAAGTTACAGCTGGATTATGATAAAGCTAAATTTCAGCAGGTTTTTGATGAAGAAATGAAGAAAATGGCTGAGGGCCGTCCTTAATATAAAGCAACGATTTTTTAAAAGCATCGAAAGATGCTTTTTTTTTGAATGAAAACAATCTGCACCCTAATAATTAGCAGTATTTTATTTTGGGCTTGTTCCGGGGCCAAAAAGTATTATAAGCAAGGCCTCAAATATGAGGAAAGCGGTATGATTGAAATGGCGGCCGACATGTATTTAAATGCACTTAAAGCCAAACCCACTTTTATTGAGGCCCGAATTAAATTAAAAGATATCGGACAAAAACATATTACCAGGCTCTCTTCCAGTTTTTTTAAAAATTACAGTACCCAAGACTACGAAAGCTGTTTAGAAAATTTTGTTAAGCTAAAAGCCTACTGCGAACAAAGCCAATCATTGGAAATCAGTTTAGATTATCCAAAGTCCTATAACGACGATTTTAACAATGCACTGGAATTATTTTCTGAGGATCAGTATGGAAGATCCAAGCAATGGCTTCAAAAAAAACGCTACAACGAGGCACTGCAGCACATTCAAAAAATTCGAAAATACAATCCTGACTATAAAAACACTCAGGAATTGTATGTAATGGCCTCTTGTGAGCCATCGTATCAGTCGGCCATTCAAACGATATCTCAAAAAAACTACAGTTCGGCCTACCAATCTTTAAATACCATTCGCGGTATTACTCAGAGCTACAAAGATTACACCGATTTATGGGAACTTACAACGTTAAAATTAAAAAAACGCATCCTTTTTTTGCCTCGCTTTACCAAGGGATCTTCCAACTGGGAGCTGGAGCTTAATCAGTTGCTCTCAAGCCTCCAAAACCCAGGCATCGAAATTATTTCGGAACCGGCTGTTTTAAAGCCGGCAGCTCAGATAGAACTGCACCAAAATGTATTGGCTCAGGCATTGGGAGCCAGTCATGTTGTGTTGTTTACGGTTACAGAAATTTCACAAAACACCGTGGGGCCACGCCGTACCTCATATACGGCCTATCAGGAATACCGCTATAAAAAAAACGACCAGGTGTATACCGACTACAAGAGTGTTCCGTATTTTAATGTCAGAGGCGAGCGCTACGTTCAATACAAATTTCAATACAGCATTTTTGATAAACGCCAAAATCGAATTACCGAATCAAAGTCAGAACTTGTTAAAATTTCAGATGTAATCGAATACAATGAGTTTGATGGCAAATACCAAGACAATCTTAATTCGTTATTTAGAAACCGCCCCAACGGCAGTTTTGTAATCGGCGAGGGGGCCTGGAGAAATTTATTTTCTGCCAGAAACCGATTTATGAGTTACGAAGAATTAAAACAGCAGGCCTTTGAAAAGAACAAATCTATGATGTCCTCTATAATAAACCGTCTGCCATGAAAAGGAATGTAGCTATGGGATGGATAATAGTTTTTGCCGGTTGGTTTTTTTTACTTCAATCTCAAAATCTTTCCGGGACACAAAATTTGCCTCTTTGGACAAAAACCCGACCCAACAGTGCATTTAAATATGTGGGCATTGGTTTTTGTGAAAAGTCTAAAGGACAGGGATACCGAATGGAGGCAAAAAAAAATGCGCTGTTTGATTTAGCATCTGAAATAAAAGTGGATATTTCATCCAATTCGGTTTTGTATAGTGTGCAAAACAATAACCAGTATAACGAAAGTTTTAATTCATTGATTAAGCTTTCCAACAGCGATAATTTAGAGGGGTATCAGTTGGTAGATTCTTACGAAGACCAAGATCAGTATTGGGTGTATTACCAATTGGATAAAGAAGATTATGCAAAAATAAAAGCCCAAAAAAAACAACGCATACTGGACCAGTCTGCACAATTATTAGGACAGGCCAAAAACGAAGAAAAATCCGGAATTCTAACGCCCTCTCTTACCAAACGCCTGCAGGCATTTGCTTTAATAGTTCCCTATTTAAATGAAGAAATTAAGTTAAATACGGGCTTATCGGGCGGTTGTTCGGGCCCATCGGATATAACGTCCTTAATTCAAAATCAATTACAGGATCTGGTAATTGAATCTAAAGAACCGGTATTAAAACCCTTACAACCCACCTATTTACCGGTAAGTTTGGAAGTGCGTTCTAAAAAAGGTGCATCCTGGGCTCAACTTCCATTTTTAGTTAAACCGGAATCCGAACATGTTGCTGTAGAAGTGTCGGAGGCTGTAAACTCGCAAAATAAAATCAATATAAAATTTACTGAAATTGGCAACGATGTAAATACTTCTCAAATTTTGTTGGAACCGGATTTAAAAACGCTTTTAAAAAACGATTCTTCAGCTCAAATGTGTTTAAAAGTTTTGCAGCGGTTTATCCCCCTTCAACCCTTGTCGGTATCGTTCCGGGTTGAGCCGGTTCGACTGTTTATCAAATCCGAAACCTATAATTTAGGCCGTTCTTGGAATACTTCAGATTTGCAAAACGCTGTTTTAAATAAATTACAAGGTACAGAATGCACCTGGGTGAATTCAGAATCGGAATCCGATTTGGTAATTCAGGTAACGGCACAAACCCAGGAGGCTAATGATAACGATTGGCTTTCGAATCAGTATAACTTGCAGTTGGTTAATTTATTGCTAAAGGTTAAGGTGCTTCGAAAATCAGATGCTTCCGAACTTTTAAATTTACAATACAACGATATTTATGGGTATTCAAATTCCTTAGAGCGTGCCGGTGCAAATGCGTTTACGTCCCATGGTTTTAACGAACGACTGGCAGAAATTATTTTTGAAATAAA
>CAWUNH010000122.1:0-4916 GCA_963923435.1 uncultured bacterium | reverse complement strand
TATAAGAGACAGACGGAGTACGATACGAGCGATGCCTGGGGCTTCTACCTGGGTTACGCCAATGGCGATTTCTTCAGACATCCCTACTATGAGGGGGATGGTTTTTCTGTTCGTTGCCTCAGGGATTCCCGATAGCATCGGGAATAATTTATTTGATCATTTGACAATTTGATTATTTACCGCGCAGCGGTCAAAATTTTTTTTTGTAGGCCATAGGGCAGTTGGGCAAGTAAATATTTACACATTCAACTCTTGGATGATTCTATTTTAACCTACAATAGTTACCTTAGCCTTGCCTACAAAGATTTGCTATAAATGATTCAACTGTTAACCGTAATTGGTGCTAGACCCCAAATAATTAAAGCTGCTGCTTTTAGCAGAGCAGTTAAAAATCATTCCGATGTGGTATCCGAACATTTGCTGCATACCGGACAACATTACGATGCAAACATGAGTCAGGTGTTTTTTGACGAATTGCAAATTCCAAAGCCAACCTATCAGTTACACAGCGGGAGTGGCTCACACGGTACTCAAACAGCCAAAATGATCCAGGACATTGAAGGCCACTTGCTTGAGTGTAAACCCCATGCGGTAGTTGTATACGGAGACACCAATTCGACCCTAGCTGCCGCGGTGGCAGCCTCTAAACTGCAAATTCCTATTGTACATATCGAAGCCGGATTAAGGTCCTTTAATAAAACCATGCCCGAAGAAATTAATCGCATTCTCTGCGATCATGTAAGCAGTTTTATGTACGTACCCACGCAACAGGGAATGGTTAATTTAGAGCGGGAAGGTTTTAATACAGCTTTCGAGGGGCGTCCTACGGCCGATCAGCCTCGCATTCGGCATTCGGGCGATGTTATGTACGACAATGCCTTGTATTTTTCGCAACTAGCCCAGTCTAAGATTCAAATTATGGATCGCCTTGGTTTGGAGCCCGGTTCGTTTATTTTAGCCACGCTGCATCGAAATCAAAATACAGACGATGCAAAACGTTTATCTCAAATTTTTACCATGCTTTTAGAGGCATCTGAGCAAATGCAAAAAAAAGTTGTAATGCCCTTGCATCCCCGAACCCGCAAAATGATGCCCGAATTGCTCTCACCCGAACTAAACCGACAAATAAAAAATTCTACCCAATTTCAAATAACCGAACCGGTATCTTTTTTAGAAATGATTGCATTGGAGCGGCATTGCAGTATTGTTTGCACCGATAGCGGTGGAGTTCAAAAAGAAGCCTATTTTTTTAAAAAACCCTGTATTATTTTTAGACCGGAAACCGAATGGGTCGAATTGGTGGAACTTCAAAAAGCATTTATTTGCGATGCCGATCCCGTTCGGTTTCACAATGCCTGCAAGGCCCTTAAAAACAACACTTCAGCAACTTGGCCCTCCCTATATGGCGATGGTCAGGCCGCAGCCTATATTTTAAAAGATTTATTACAGGCCTTGTCATGAATACGGCTCAATCTTTACAAAATAGGGTTCGCAATACCTTGGTTTCGTATCCGGATTTTCCAAAACCCGGTATTTTATTTAAAGATTTGTCACCGCTTTTGTTAAATCCAGAATTGATGGAAGAGGTTATTGGACACATGGCCCATCAGTGGGTTCCCTTGCCCGATATAGTTTTGGGCATTGAAAGCAGAGGATTTATATTGGCCGTATTATTGGCCCAAACCATTAAAAAACCCTTTGTTATGGCCCGAAAAGCGGGCAAATTACCCGGCGAAGTTTTAAGTCAGTCGTACCAATTGGAGTATAATCAATCAATTCTGGAAATTCAAAAGGGGGTCTTTAAAAAAGATCAACGGGTATTAATTGTAGACGATGTGCTGGCAACCGGCGGTACAGCAGCGGCAGCGGCAGGCCTCGTTAAAAAAAGCGGCGCTCAAATTGTTGGATTTCAATTTTTACTAACCCTTGAAAACCTAAAGGGTTTAAATTTGTTATGTACTTTTAATGCCCCGATAAACGAACTAATTCGGTATTAACATGAACTTTAATAAAACAGAGCAGCAACACATGATTTCTGACATGGTTCAGAAATTTGCAAAAGAACACATCTACCCGCATCTTATGGAATGGGACGAACAGCAGTTGTTTCCCATTGAAACCTTACGTAAACTTGGCGAATTGGGCTTAATGGGAATTTTAGTCCCTCAAGAGTACGGAGGATCGGGCTTGCAGTACCTGGATTACGTTACGGCCTTAACCGAATTGGGTTCTGTTTGCGGATCGCTGGGTTTATCGGTTGCAGCCCATAACAGTTTGTGTACCGGTCATATTTTGCAATTTGGTAACGAAGAACAAAAACGTACGTATTTACCTAAATTGGCATCAGCACAATGGATTGGCGCCTGGGGTTTAACCGAAGCCAATACGGGCAGCGATGCCATGCGCATGCAATGTACGGCTGTAAAAGACGGAGCCCATTGGATAATCAACGGCACTAAAAACTGGATTACCCATGGCATCAGCGCAGAAGTGGCGGTGGTTTTGGTACGCACCGGCGAACTTTTAGACAGTCATGGAATCACGGCTTTTATTGTTGAACGGGGCACACCGGGTTTTAAGGGTGGAAAAAAAGAAAACAAACTGGGTATGCGTTGCAGTGAAACTGCAGAACTTATTTTTGAAAACTGCCGAATTCACGAATCTCAAATTTTAGGTTCGGTGGGCCAGGGGTTTATACAGGCCATGAAGGTATTGGATGGGGGTCGAATCAGTATTGCCGCCCTGAGTTTGGGAATTGCCAAAGGGGCTATGGAGGCCAGTATTAAATATGCCAAAGAGCGGCAGCAATTTGGAAATCCCATAGGCCATTTTCAGGCCATTGCATTTAAACTGGCCGACATGGCCACAGAATTTGAAGCAGCCCAGCTGTTAACCCTCCAGGCGGCGGCTATCAAAGATAAAGGACAAAAAGTTACCCGCGAAAGTGCATATGCTAAGTATTATGCCAGTGAGGTAGCCGTTAAAATTAGTACGGAGGCCGTTCAAATATTTGGGGGCTATGGCTATACCAAAGACTTTCCGGTAGAAAAGTTTTACCGAGACAGCAAGCTTTGTACCATAGGTGAAGGAACCAGCGAAATTCAAAAGCTTGTAATTGCCCGGGAGGTATTAAAATAACATGAATTCGGGTCGACAGTCTTTAACCGTTTACCCTCCCATAGCCATTAACCATTTAACCCGACATATTATGCGGGATACTTCGGGATTTAATTGGCTGATGGAACATCAATACAACGAACTTATTGCCGTTTTTGATGCCATCCGCGATGACCGAAGGGCATTTACTTTACTAATGCAACAAAAATATTTTATTTTAGCCGCATTTGTAAATGCCATTTGGGACGACGAAAAAGCACTTAAGTTTTTAATGGATTTAAAGGCTTTTGAATGGGCGGCCTGCGCCAATCGAATAAACGGTGATCATTCGGCCGAAACTTTTTTAAAACGCATTCAGCGGGACGATTATATTTTATTGGCCCATGCCATTCAAAGCCGTATTCACGAAGATGGAGATCGAAACCTGAGTCCAATAGGGGTGTTTAAAAACATATTTAATTTTAAAAAAATGTTTGGTAAATCTTAGTATGAGAGAGCTTGAAACAATACCGCATCCCAGTATGCGAATTAGTATTTTGCAAATGAACCAGCGATTTCAGGTTAGGTTTGAAGCCGGGTTTATGGAGCAGATCTATAAATTTGATACCGAAACCTGCCCAACACTTAACGAATTAAAAAAAAAGATAACCCCCGAATTTATAGAATCGGTCCGTAACCAGTTTAACAGCATGTATTTGCTTTATAAATAATTGCAAAGCCTGTATTTATTAAACAAAACCTTTTAAAAGCAAGAATTAAACCGCCATTAAACCCTTTTAAAATTTAAGCCCAAACCCAAAACCAATTTAACTGTAACGCGGTGTTTTTTTTACTTAATAATAAATATCGGTTTAATGCAAACCGGCTTGTTTTTGCCGCTTTTGTTTTAATTGCAAATTTATACGGACAAACCGCCATTAAAAAAATAAAACCAAGCGACACCGATCCACTCATTAACACGTTTAATTCCGACTCTCATTATGTTTATTTAAATGCTTCGGCATCGTTTAAAAACCTTTTAGTGGTTCATTTACCAGGCAGTTACGGAGAACCCAAAAGGTCTACACTTTTTGGCACACTGGCCTCAGATCTTGGTTTTCATAGCATAGGCCTAATGTATCCAAACATTCCTACCGTTGGGAGCATTTGCGCCGGTGCGTCCGATGCTTTTTGTTTTGAAAATGTACGCAGAGAAATAATCGAAGGAATGGATTATTCCTCAAACATTTCAATTAATTCAACGGAATGCGTTTTAAACCGTTTAAAAAAACTTTTAATGTACCTAAACGCAAACTATCCGGGCGAAAATTGGGGCCAGTATTTAACAACCAACGGCGAATTAAGGTACCCTAAAATTATTTTTTCAGGTCATTCTCAAGGAGGCGGACACGCTGCGCTTATTGCAAAGTATTATCCAATAAACAGAGCCCTTTGTTTTTCTTCTCCAAAAGATTGGAGTAATTTTTTTGGCAGCCCCCCTTTATGGCTTTCTTCTGCAGGCTGGCTCACCTTGCCTAATAATATTTATTGTTTTAATCATACCCTTGACGAACATGCCAAGCAACTCGAAATTTGGGACAGTTTAAAAATTGACCAGTACGGCATTCCCGTTAATGTTGACCAAAATACTGCACCGTACCAGAATTCCCGACAATTGACAACCTCCTTTTGGGTTCCATTAGGCGACGAACATTCAAGCACGGTACAAGACGCCAAAACGCCAAAAATTTCAGGCATACCGGTGTTTATTCCGGTTTGGACGTACATGCTTACCAGCAATGCTGTCTCTTATACACATC
>CAWUNH010000121.1:0-4924 GCA_963923435.1 uncultured bacterium | reverse complement strand
ACTTCAGGTACTCATTTAAAACTTAAATGGGAGCCTCCAACGCGCATTCCATTGTTTTTAGAACCCTCTCTGACTTATGCGAACTGGGATTATTACAATAGCAGTGCCTTGTTTTACGATTTTCAAAAACCTTCGTACCTTTTGCAGATTGATCGCTTTGTTACCCTTCGATTGGGTCTGCCCGTAGGTAACCAATCGCTTCTTTCAGCTCAATATGGGTTTGCCGACTGGGAAAGCCGTTATTACACCAACGATGCCTTTGATAAAATTGATACTTCTGAATTCAGTCAGTTTGTTTTTCAACACTGGCAATCGGAATTTACAAGCCAAACACTCAATCGGAAAATGTATTCAAGCGAAGGATATCAATTTAAACTTCGTTTAAAACTTATTAGCGGAACCGAAAATTACATACCCGGAACACAAAGCAAAGCCATGGAGCCCTCAGACAGTGTTCACAAGCCTTGGTTTCAGTTTAAATATACCGGAGAGCGGTATTTTAAAACCTTTTCACGACTTAAATTAGGCGTTTACAGCGAGTTGTTGATTTCCAATCAGCCCGTATTTAAAAATTACAAATCCAGCATGCTGGCATCCCCTGCTTTTCAACCAACACCGGAGAGTCAAACCTTGGTTATGCCCGATTTTAGATCCCACAATTATGCAGCTTTGGGCTTTAAAAGCATCTTTAATCCCGCCAACCAAATCGACCTTCGAACGGAGGTGTATTTGTTTCAACCCTATCAAAGAATAACCAATAAAAACAATACGGTTCAACTTAGTGATCCGTTTTTGTACCGAAGCATAACCGCCAACATGTCACTGGTATACAACAGTCCGGTAGGTCCGGTATCCTTGGGTATTAATTACTATGAAAAACAAGAACAACCCGTTTCACTTTTTTTTCATTTGGGCTATATTATTTTCAATGCTAAATCGCTGGATTAAAATTCAGGACCTGTATTTATATCTAAATCCAAAATACAGCATACGCCCGTAAATTGGGCCCCAAACTCGATTGGCGTCCATTTGATTTCCAAAAGGCTGGTCAAAAGCCCAAACGGCCGGATGTTGCCTTACATTGGTTAAATTTTCAACCCCTAAGTATACCGCTGTTTCATGCTGATGAACAAACCATTGGTAGGTAATTTGACTCAGTATTATTACAAAATCCGGACTGTTTGAAACCGTTCCCGCCAAATCGGGTATTTTTTTTGTCCCATGCCATTGAAGGGTAGCGTCGAGTAACCAGTGTTTTAAACGGGTTTCATACCGGGTATTAAAAAAGGCACGGTGTTTGGATATAAAGGGCCAGTCGCGCATCTGTCCGTTAAAAGGGGCAAGGTTTTCAACAAATCGGTAGGCATACATCAGGTGCCAACGTTTTTTGGGTTCGCAGCGCATTTCGGCCTGAATCGTGGTTGCGCGACCTCCCTTTGCATTGTAAAAATTTATTTGTCCTGGATTTGAAAACACATCGGGTATCAGCTGCTGTTCAAATTTGGTGTTGTAAATTTCCAGCGACCCCGAAGCTTCCCGATCAAACCAACGCGTTAAATACTGCGCATTGCATCCCATGTTCCAGGCTTGTTCAGGATTTAATCCGTAAGGGACTGAATAAGAAGAACTGGACCATGAAGTAAGTGGTATGGTATTAATAGCCCATTGCCGGGCTGAAGAAAAATAACCCATTTGTTCGCTAAAAATATAAGGGCTCTTAAATGCACGTCCCATGCTGGCTCGAAAAGTCCAGGCCGGTGTTGCTTGATATCTTATATGCAGCCGCGGGGACCATTGCCGACCAAACCAGTTGTGAAAATCACTGCGCATTCCGGCAATCATAGAAAAAACAGAAGAAGGCGAATACTGATATTCTGCAAATACACCCGGAACCGATTCCCAGCGGCTAAAATCAGCTATGTAAAACTCCGTTATAGAATTTTGCAAATGGCTGAATCCGGCTTTATAGGTATGCGCAGTTGTTTTAAAAATTCCCTGATAAATTAAATTAAGATACAGGGTTGATTGCTTTCCATTGTATTTATGCAAACCGTTTTTTAAATCAATGTTAAAGTTACTGTATGAAAACTGTGAGCCTATACTGTGGCCCGGTCGGTTTAAAAACACATAGCCCGCTTTTGCAAAAACCTCTTGCTTGTTTTGTTTTATATCAATTAAATAGGGCTGCTGAGGACTATTAAAAACGTTTTGAAGTTGTCCGGCCTGTTTTTGATCCTGAAGCATGCCGGCCCCCCATTGCATTTCAAATCCTCCTTTTTGAAAACTAAATTTTGGCATTAGCTGAATTTGTTCACCAATGGGAATGTCTACAAATTGGTCTTGATTTTTATCTTGCTGCAGAGGGTTTACACTCACATGAGCCAATAAAACCATGGGAAGAGATGTTTTTTGAGGCTTTAATACCAGGTTGTATTCGTTACGTAAATTTTCATTTACATAGGTATTCCATAAAAATGGTGGCGCCGTTTCAGGCGCATACAGCTCCGTGTTAATTTGTCCGGTAAAACTGTCAAAACCATTAAGTACGCTGCCTGCTCCCTTGCCCATTTGAATGGAGTGAATCCAGGTTCCGGGTATGTGGGTTAACCCGTAGGTGCCTGATAAGCCCCGTAAATACGGCATATTTTCTTTTGTTATCAATGCATATGGACCCGACAATCCTAACATTTGAATTTGTTTGGCCCCGGTTAAGGCATCGGTAAAATTAACGTCAATGCTCGGATTGGTTTCAAAACTCTCGGATAAATTGCAACAGGCCGCTTTTATCAAATATTGGGTTCCCATGCGTTCGGTTTTTTGAACCGACAATGTGTTTAACTCAATGTCCGCACGTTCGTATACAATTTGTACTTCGTTTAAATTGGTTACGCTGGTTTCTAAAACAACCCAAAGTTGGTTGGAACGTTTTAGAGTTTTAATTAAACGGTATCCGGCGTAAGATATTCCACGTAATAGGCTGTCTGCAGGCCATAAAAATTTACCGGCATCGTCAGAAACCGTAATGGGTTGTTTGGATGTTCCAAACAAAGCTACCCCAGGAAGCCTGAGTGTGTCGCCACCTGCCTGCAGTTCAATGCAGTTGCCGGTTAATAATTGCTGCGCAGAACCAAAAAGGCTGAAACAAAGGAAACCAAAAATTAGGGCTTTTCGCATGTGGTATGACGGTATCGGCAACAATTGGGTAAGCGGTTATAGGCTTTGGGGGATGCCTGGGTGCTGTCGGTATCATGCCCCGCCTCTGAAATTGCCAATCGTATGTGTTGTATACTGGTTTTAGCCGGGTAGTATTCAATTAGAGCCTTTTGTGTTTTTGAATTCCACAGCACCGATTTAACGCCTTTAATATCGGCTGCATTTTCAATACGCACCTTGCATTCTTCACAATTGCCTTTTACGGGTAATTCAATCTTAGTTGCATTTTGGGTAAAGGCCCGATATCCCCAAAAAAGTATACTTAAAAAAATAATAGGTTTCATAGAGGTGTCATTTAATTAAAATAATGTAAAAAAAATAGTATTAATAATTTGAATTATGAAAAATCAAATTGAAAAATCAAATTATTAAGCATTTCCAAAATACTGGGTCTCGAAATTTAACATACCCAACCTGTAATGGATTATTAAAAATGTTTTCTTCCCATAAGATAAAACGTTCTGGTATTAGGTAACATTGCGGTCTGTATAAAATATCGAGCTTTAATTTTACAGAACGGTATGATTTGCCTGAAACAGCACATTGTGGAACTCCTAATGACAAAAATTTGGTTTGGCAACAATCGCTGTTCTCTGTTTCGGTATCCTCACAACAACGGTTAGACAGCGGGATAGGCCCCAATGATTCTAAATTGCCGCAGCAATAATGAAAGCTGAGTGTAATGGCACTGAGAGGTCCGGCACTCAATACCGACCACATCATCAATAACCATATCAACTGTTTCATACCTTAAAGTTACAAATTTACAGGCATACCCATTTTGTACATTAAAATTTATAACTTAGCAAAAAACAATGCCTATGAACTCTATCCAAAAAGGACACCCTAAAGGTTTATACCTGCTGTTTGCTACCGAAATGTGGGAACGTTTCAGCTACTATGGCATGCGGGGATTATTAACGCTTTATCTTACCAAAGCGGCTATTGAAGGCGGTTTGGGATTTGATGATGCCAATGCCGGCTTGATTTACGGTATTTATACCGGTCTGGTTTATCTGACTCCAATTTTTGGAGGCTGGTTGGCCGATAATGTTTTAGGTCAACGAAAATCCATTACCATTGGAGGGATCTTAATGGCCCTGGGTCAGCTTTGTTTATTTATGTCTTCCTCCGAGCATATTAGTATGTTTTATTCGGGATTAATTTTGTTAATTATTGGAAATGGTTTTTTTAAACCCAATATTTCTACGGTAGTGGGTCAATTGTATCCGCCCGGTGATCAACGTAAAGATTCTGCATTTACTATATTTTACATGGGCATTAATTTAGGAGCATTTTTAGCTCCATTGGTTTGCGGTTATTTGGCTGAAGATGTGTTTGCCGTAAAAGATGCTGCCGGTAAAATAAGCTCCTATGGTTTTAATTATGGATTTCTGGCTGCAGGAATTGGCATGATTATCGGTCAAATTTTATTTAACCTGTTAGGACAGTCCTATTTGGGCGATTTAGGAAAAGAGCCCGGAGCAAAGTTGCAAAAAGCCCAAAGCTCAGAATCCACACCTCTGACTCGAGAAGAAAAACAACGTATGAACGTGATTGTTATTATGATGTTGTTTAATATCTTTTTTTGGGCAGGCTTTGAACAGGCGGGCAGCTCCATTTCATTGTATACCGACCGGTTTATTGACCGGAGCATGGGCGACTGGACCATTCCTACGTCCTGGTTTCAATCCGTCAACCCATTGTTTAT
>CAWUNH010000120.1:0-4929 GCA_963923435.1 uncultured bacterium | reverse complement strand
TATTTGCCCTGGTTTTTGTAACAAGTACGGTAATTGATTTAAATCAAAATGCAGCTGGAAAACTTACCCATTTGGGAGGCGCTTTATGGGGATTGCTTTATGCCTATTATTTAAAAAAGGGGCTTCCTTTTAAACTAAAAAAATCAAATTATCTGCGGGTGGTTCACCGTTCGTCCGAAGAGCGGTTAAATTTACTGCTCGATAAAATTTCTAAAAACGGCTATTCTTCTCTTAGTAAAAAAGAACGCGAAGAATTGCACCAATTATCCAAACGCCCATGAAACGCTTATTTATAAACCTTTTACTAATTGTATTTTTTTTACCTGCCGGACACATTACTGCGCAATGTGCCATGTGTAAACAAGCGGCTGAAAGCACCCTGGAACATCAGTCCGACTCCATGGCCCGGAGTTTAAATTCGGGCATTGTATATTTAATGATTATTCCCTACCTGCTTATTGCCTTTATTTTTAGAAAGCCCCTGTGGAACTTTTTACGCCGTTATATTGGCAAGCGCCCTATTCCGAGCGATTCTGATCAATCACTTTAGGGGCTTTAAAATAATCGCTGTCTTTTAATGGGGCATTTTTTAAGGCCTCTTGTTGGGTTAAAGCGGGCTGAACTTCGTCTGGTCGCAAAAGGAGCGGTTCCTCGGTTATATGAACAAGCGGTTCCAAAGCATCGGTTGGTAAATCGTTTAATTTTTCTACAAATTTTAACATCCGATTAAGGTCGTTTCGAATTTGATCCCGCTCTTGGGAATTAAAATTTAGCCGGGCCAAATGGGCCAACTCATCGATGGCAGAATCGTTAATGGTATGACTCATTGAGAAAGGGTATGCGCCTGCATAAAGGTATAAACTTTTTGTTTTATTTCCTCCAAAGAATCGGTATTGGAAGCATCGGTTAAAATGGGTTTACCAATGGTTAATGTAGGAAAACCCGGCTGTCCAAGGCTTTTAAAAAATCCGCCGTTTTGAAGGTATTTCCAGTTGTTTTTAAAGGCCAAAGGAACAATGGGCACCTGGGTATCCAAGGCCAATTTAAAGGGCCCGTTTTTAAACGGAATCAATTTGCCGCTGGAAGTAATGGTGCCTTCTGGAAAAATAATCATGTGTTCTCCAGAGCGTAATCGCTTGGCCGCTTCTTCCAATGCGGCTTTGCCAGAAGAAGGGCGTTTTCGGTCAACCGGAATGTCCAGGTATTTAAAAAACATGTTAAAGAGTGGAATTTTTAAAAGCTCGGATTTAGCAATAAAAATACTGGTTTGATGAAAAATAACTGGAAAAAGTAATATGTCCAGGTACGAGGCGTGATTGCAAACAAACACAACCGGCGTTGAAAAACGGCGCGAGGCATTGTAATTTCGAACCCTTGGAAATAAGCCGCTGCAAGCGGCCACCAAACTTGAAAAAATAATTTTAATTACATAGGCGCCCCGGTGGTAATGGGTTATAAAGCAAATCCAAAAAAATGGGAAAAATGCTAAAAATAAAACCACAAAACAACCGGCTAGCCAGAGTTTCCAGAGTGTGGCACCGATACGTCGCAACCCTTCCATTTACTTAGGTTTCCAAATTTGAAATGAAAAAGGAACGGTGTTTTTTTCGTCCTGCCTGCCCTCTGTTTCAGAAACCAAGCTAAAGCCATTTTCCGAAAGTTCAGGAAAAAATACATCGGCCTCAAAACGTTTACGAATAAGCGTTCGGTAAACCGTGTCGGCGCCCATCAGGGTTTGCCGGTATAAACTGGCCCCTCCAATTATAAAATAAGTGAGCCCGGGGCTTAGGGTTGTTTTAAACTGCTCCAGGCTGCGAAAAACCATTGCGCCCTCCACCTGAAATCCATGGGCGCTAATAATTATGTTTTGACGGCCCGGCAATACCCGTCCGATGCTTTGAAAGGTTTTTCGTCCCATAACAATAGGATGCCCCATGGTGGTTTTTTTAAAAAACTCCAAATCGGCCGGTAAATAGCACAGCAACTTGTTTTGAAATCCGATGCCATTATTTAAATCTGTAGCAACAATAACATTGAGCGGCATGTTGTAAATTTAACAATCCAATTTGGTATTATGAACCTTTCGAGTGAAGGCCTTTTAATTGCAGATCCTTTAATGCCGGATGTTTTTTTTAGAAAAACCGTAATTTGGAAATGTTTGGTAGAAGATCCTGAGGTTACGGGCTATATTGTAAACCGTAAACTAAATTGTGTAATCGGCGATTTGTTTCCTACCCTTGTTAACGGAAACATTCCTGTTTTTGAAGGGGGGCCTGTAGAAAACGACCGGCTGTTTATGATTCATCGACTGCCAAGCATTGAGGGAGCCCTGGCACTGGGCAACTCGCTTTTTTTTGGAGGATCTTTTGATCAAATTCAGTGGCTTATTAATCACCAACAGCTACATGCCGACCAAATTCGTTTTTATAAAGGCTATTGCGGTTGGACCGTTACACAATTAAGTGAGGAAATTAACCATTGCCATTGGCACCAAGCACCCCTGGTACAGGCCGAATCGATTTTTAACGAGTCGTTTTGCTCGTGGAAACGGTGTATTGAAACCAAACGTAAAAGCCTGGGTGTTTTTTCAAAGTTTACAGAGGTTCCGGGATTAAACTAATCTCTGCGTTTTCCAAAAATCCGAAGCAAATACAAAAACAAATTAATAAAGTCGAGGTATAAAATTAATGCCCCCATAATGGATTCTTTTTTGTCTTCCTCGGTTCCTTCGTTGCCAATAATATTAAGCTGCTTAACCTTTTGAGTATCGTAAGCCACCAGTGCAACAAAAATTAAAACTCCGGCATAGGTGCATATCCAGTATAAGGTGCTGTTTTGCCAAAATAAATTAACCAGAGTGGCAATTATTAATCCTATTAAGGCCATTCGGGCCAAATTACCAATACTGGTTAAATCCGATTTGGTATAATACCCGTATGCACTCATTACCGCAAAGGTTCCGGCCGTTATTAAAAACGTAGATGCAATAGACTCGTTGGTATAAATAAGAAAAATAGAGGCAAACAAAAGGCCGTTTAAGGCTGCATACACCAAAAACAAAGCCGTAGCCGTTTGAGAACGTATTTTTTGCATGGACCGGGTGAGGTAAAAAACCAAGCCAACTTGTGCAATAATTACTATCCAAACATTCATGGAAGAGGCAAACAACATCTGAATCAGTTCGGGCGTATTTGCCAAATAATAGGCAATGCCACCCGTTATACAAAGGGCCAGCGACATCCATGCGTACACGCGCGACATAAAGGCTGCCTGCGCGCGCTGAATATCGCTATCGGTTTTGGAATTAAATTGAACGGAATTTAAATCGGTGGAGCTCATAGGTTATTAGGCTTTTGAATCTACAAAATACTTAAAAAACAGGGGAATGGTTTCTATGCCCTTATAATAATTAAACACGCCGTAATGTTCGTTGGGTGAATGCAGGGCATCGGAATCCAAACCAAAACCAAAGAGAATGCTGTCCAGTCCTAATTCTTTTTTAAACAGGGCCACAATGGGAATGCTGCCTCCGCCGCGGGTGGGCAGGGGATCTTTGCCAAAGGTAGCCTTCATGGCACGATGGGCTGCGCGGTAGCCCCGGCTGTCGGTGGGAACCAAAACAGGCTCTCCGCCATGGTGTGCCGTAACCTTTACCGTTACCGAGGGCGGTGCAATGCGGTTAAAATAGTTTGTAAAAAGGGCCGCAATGGCATCGGAGTTTTGATCGGGAACCAGGCGCATGCTTATTTTTGCATAGGCTTTAGAAGGTAAAACGGTTTTAGCCCCTTCGCCCGTATAGCCGCCCCAAATGCCGTTAACATCAAGCGTTGGGCGAATGCCGGTGCGTTCCAGCGTGCTAAACCCCGCCTCGCCCCAAACCTGCGCAATATTTAAATCTTTACAGTAGGCCGCCTCATTAAAGGGCGCCTTGGCCATTTCGGCACGTTCTTCCGCCGACCAGGTTCTGACTGAATCGTAAAAGCCCGGAATGGTAATGTGTCCCTGAGCATCATGGCAGGAGGCAATCATGCTGCATAAAACGTTAATGGGATTGGCAACCGCCCCACCGTACACACCGCTGTGCAAATCGCGGTTGGGCCCTGTAACCTCAACTTCCATGTAGGCCAAACCTCGCAATCCGCAGTCAATACTGGGGATGTCCGGCGCTGTAATAGAGGTGTCGGAAATTAAAATAACATCGGCCTTTAATTTTTGAGCATTCTGTTTTATCCAGGAACCTAAATTGGGAGAGCCCACCTCTTCTTCGCCTTCTATCATAAATTTAATGTTGCAGGGCAGCGTTTGCGTTTGCATCATCAGTTCAAAGGCTTTTATGTGCATGTACATTTGGCCCTTGTCATCGCAGGAGCCCCTGGCAAAAATAGCTCCCTCGGGATGCAGCTCGGTTTTACGAAGCACGGGCTCAAAAGGAGGAGAATCCCATAACTCAAAAGGCTCGGCCGGCTGCACATCGTAATGCCCGTAAACCAAAACGGTGGGCTTGGATGGATCTATTATTTTTTCGGCATAAACCACAGGAAACCCGTCGGTGGGTGCTATTTCTACGCGGTCTGCACCGGCTTCGCGCAAACGTTTTTGAATGGTTTCAGCGGTTAAAAGCATGTCTTTTTGGTGCTCGGGTTTTGCACTGACCGATGGAAGGCGCAGCAATTCGAAGAGCTCGTCTAAAAAGCGTTGTTTATGTTTTGCAATGTAATTAAGTATAATTGGATGATCCATACCCTAAAGGTACATTGAATTAGCGATTCTTTTTAAGTGCTGCTATTGAAATTTAAAAACAAGACGTTTTACTTATAATAATGGGTATATTTAGTAGGGGTGTTAAAATGTTTTAAGAGGTAAATGGAATGGTATGGTTTTAACGCCTTTAATTAAATTTGATATGAACGAGTTTAAATTAATTAACGT
>CAWUNH010000119.1:0-4931 GCA_963923435.1 uncultured bacterium | reverse complement strand
TCAGCCGCCTTAAACGTACTTCCGTTAAGGGGCGCAAAGCGCAGTTGTTGCTTGCGATCTAATACCATTAGCCATCGTATGGCGCGGTTGCAAAGGCCGCACTGGCCATCAAAAAACACAATGGGTTGCACGGCGGGTTTTAAAAATTGAGCAAAAACGTTTGTGCCGTAGCTAAATACCACCGGGTCTGCAGGATGTAAGGGCGAAAACACCTGCGTTTGCAATTGTGTAATCCGGGCTTTATAAAATTTCCAGGGCGGGTGCTGCACCGTTCCTTTATAAATATGCCCGCGTTTTACCACGTAATAGGTATCGCGTTGGGTACAAAATTCAATTAAGGGATTCGTATTTAGCGGTTCATCGGTAATTTCTGCACAAACTTGGGTAGAAGCTTTTAATAGAGCGGAGCGCATGGTAAAGCTAAACCGTTTTTCCTGCAAACTTAACTGCATGTTTCTGAAACGGTAATTTAAATTAAACAAGCCGCGGGCGCCCAGTACTTCGGGGAGGCTGCTTGCATCTAAAGAAAAAAAATATATCCCGGGTCGGTTATTAACCAATACATAGGTGCGCAGGTTAAATTCGTAAAAATGTGGATTAAAAAGCCAGCTGATTTTTTTTACAGTAAAATTTTTCAGGCGCATGGGCACCAGCGAAACATAGGCAAATCCATTCCATGCATCGACCCTCATGCCCTCGGGTAACTGCGCTTGAATACGATTTACAGAAACGGGTATGTTTATAAACAGCAAGTGTTCCCAGGTCATGGTAATGGGACTTTGTTGTTCTGAATTAACCGGCCTCACGCTATGTAAACAAGCGGAAGTGTAATTAGTTGAATTTACTTAGAGATTTGTTTATGCTGCATTCCAAACCGGATGATGCGATCCATAAACTCAAGGGGTTTGTAGTTTTGAAGGGCCGCCTGGTGAAATATGCAGGTGGCGGGCGTCATTCCGGGCAGAGAATTTATTTCTATAATAATTACCTCGGCCCTTGCCTCGGCCCTGTATATCCTAACAAATGCATCGATTCGGCAATATCCCGTTACATCGAGGGCTTGTGCCACCTTAAGAAATACCGCCTTAACCTGTTCGCTTAATTTTTGACGTAATTCGGGTTCGGGCGCATAGCGTGCCGGAGTTATGTTTTGCCCCTGACCTGCTAAAAATTTTTCTTCCAGGCTCAGAATTGCGCCATCGGCCAATGCCTCGGAGGCCTCAAACACTTCGTAGCTAATTTCTCCCAAAGGACTCATTGAAGTAAGCAAGCCTCCGGTTATTTCTAAAAAATGATCGGCATCCTGCGCCTGTATAAGGGATTCTACGAGTACCTGACTTTTTTGCGGAAATTCTTCTTTAGGTTTTATTTTTAAAAGCTCCGAGGCTTGCAAATCGAGTTCTGTAGAATTCCGAAACATCAGTTTACAAAAGGCTTTAAATTCTTCGGCCGAGTTAATTTTTTTTACCGCACTGCTGCAGCCGTCGTCGGCAGGTTTGGCAATGCAGGGAAATCCTATGGTGCGTTCCAGTTCTTTAATAATCTCTTGCGGATTTTGTTCCCATTCTGTGCGCTGTATGCAACGGTGTTGTGCCACCTGAAATCCTTTTTGGCGCAAGAGTGCGTTGGTTTTAAATTTATCAATGGTTAAAGAAGAGCTTTGGGGGCCAGAACCGTTGTAGGGTATATTTAATGCTTCCAGACTTCGCTGCAAGGCGCCGTCTTCTCCGGGTCGTCCGTGCAGAGCAATAAAAACGACATCGCAGATGTTTTTTAAATCTTCCCAAGAGCGCTTTTGTGCATACCAGAGCGTATGCTGATGTCCAAACCGCGCTATTATTCCGGCGCAGGCCTCTCGAACTTGTAAAATGTACGTATGGGTACTGTCCTGATGCAATTTTTCGCGTATGTCATCGGCATTGTCTTTTAAGAGCAGATGAATGGGAATTTCATACAAGGAGTAATTTTCCGAATTTCCACTTAAAAAAACGGGAATGGGACGGTAGGTTTCCGATGAGGCTAATTTTTCAAAAATATTCCGGCCGCTTTCAACCGAAATGTGCCGTTCTGAGGAATATCCGCCTAAAATAACTGCAACGCGGGTTTTGTGCTGTTGGGCCGCACGAGCCCCTGTGTGCAATTTGTCCCAACGCTCGAGTAAGCGGCGGCAAGCCCACTCGGAATCGTTTAATTGCATGCGCTTGCACAGTGAGGTTCGAATAATGTAATTTAAAAACTGAGAGGGACTTAATCCAATTTCGGCCGCCTGATGAAAAAAGAACGAAGAGGGCATCATCCCGCTGGTTGTATTAGGATCGTTAAGATAAATAGTGCCGTTTTTGGTAATAAATCCATCGATGCGGGCATACACATCGGTATGCAATACTTTAAACAGTTTTGTACAGGCCTCGGCAATGCGAATTAAATCTTTTTCGGGTAAATCTATGGGCGTAATTTTACGGGAGAGTCCCGGTAAATACTTGCTTCGGTAGTCAAACAATTCCTTTCCTTTCCGAATTTCTGTGGGGGGCAGCGCTGTTACCTTTCCGGTTTCATCTTCAATAACAATACAACTGAATTCTCGCCCCTCTATAAAGCCTTCGGCCAGCACCAAATGCTCGCCGTCCAGGCTCTCCAGCAACCAGTGACCGGTTTTTAAATGCGCATTGGCCAGTTGCATAAATTGATCGGGATGGTAGCAAAGCATTGGCTTTTCCATGCCTGCTCCAGAAATTTGCAGGGGCATGCCTATGCTGTCGCGAATATCTGCCAGTTGTTTTACGTACAGCCTGCGCTGCTCGGGCGAGAGGGCCTGCCATTCGGTTGCGCTCAGGCGTTTAATAAAAAATGCGGCGTCCATGGCCCGTGAGCAGTCGGTTTTATCAAAGGCCGATAAAACCCGAACGCCAATGCTGGATCCCTGGTTGGCCGGTTTAATTACGCAAGGAAACTTCATTTGGTCTTGCAGCTGCTGTAAACATGCTTGCGGTTGTGTTAACCATGCGTTTTTGCTAAAGCTTATAACCGGCGGTGAATCCAGCCCGTTTTGTACCATCCATTCTTTTTGCCAGGATTTATTCATTCCCAAAGCCGAAGGAAAAATGCCCGATCCGCTGTAAGGAATTTTTAAGTACTCCAGCAATCCCTGTATTCGGCCGTCTTCTCCGTTTTGACCGTGCAAACATAAAAAAGCAAAATCTATGCGTTCCGATAGCGCCTCCAGGGTCAGTGTTTTACCTAAACCCCGGTGGAGTTCCAATTGCTGGTTTTTATTAAGTGGCCCCAGCTGTTCGGCATAAAAAGAATGTTGAGCGTGTTCGGGAAGGGCCTTTAAGGGCGGGTAAAAATCGCGGATGGTTCCCTTGTAAACCAAACTCCAGTCGAGTTCCACCAGGTTTCCAAAACTGTCAATAAACAAAGGCAAGGGCTCGTACAAACTTTTATCCAAATTATCGTAAACGGTTCGGCCGCCCGCAAATGAAATTTCCCGTTCGCGGCTATTGCCTCCAAATAGAATGCCTATTTTAAGTTTTTCCTGCATTTTCCTCAAAAATAATGTAAAGCCACAGGCGGCCAAAGGCGAGTTTATGAACTAATTAACATCCTTTTGTAAACACTTTAAGGGTTGCCCGTTCGCAAAAACGGAATAACACTACTTTTGTATGTGCTTTTTAGATTTATTGTTGTTTTTTGTATTGTTGCCGGTATTGAGTGGTATTTTTTGCAGGGCTTAAAAACCTTTTCGCAAGATTTTAGCCAACGCGGCAAAAGCCTGGTATTGGGTTTGGCCTATGGATTTGCGGGTTTAACCCTGTTGCTGGGACTGATTGGAATGGTTTATCCGCCTCCCTCCTGGCCTGTATGGCTGCGATGGGTTATGGCCCTGGTGCTCCTGCTGGTGTTGTGTAAATTGCTGGGATTGATTTTTTTAATTTTAGACGATGGCATTCGCTTAATTAAATGGGTTTACCGCGCTCTGGTTCCCGCTGCTACGGGTGGCTCACCGGGTGGCATTAGCCGATTAAAGTTTTTTTCTCAATTGGCACTTGGATTTACGGTAATACCCGCTGTAGGACTGCTCTACGGTATGATTCGGGGGGCCTATAAATACCGCATTCATACGGTTCGCATTCGTTCATCTAAAATACCTGCCGCTTTTAACGGTTATAACATGGTTCAAATTTCGGACTTACATTGCGGATCTTTTACAGGGCCTGAGGTTTTGGAGCGGCCCTTTGAAATGATTCAAGGCCTTAAACCGGATTTAATTTTATTTACAGGCGATCTTGTAAACAATACCGCAGAAGAGCTAAAGGGCTTTGATACTGTATTATCTAAATTAAAGGCCAAGGACGGTGTGTTTTCTGTTTTGGGAAACCACGATTACGGCGATTACTATACTTGGGAGAGTCCCCTTCAAAAATCAGAAAACCTACAGCGTTTATTTAAGCAACAGCAACTTTACGGATGGACCCTGCTTATGAACCGCCATGTTTCTTTAATTAAAAATGAAGCTGCAATAACGCTGATTGGTGTAGAAAACTGGGGGGCAAACCTGCGCTTTCCTAAATACGGCAGGCTGGCCGAGGCCTGCAAAAACATACCGGAAAACACCTTTAAAATTTTAATGAGCCACGACCCCAGCCATTGGGATGGACAGGTGCGCCGTGAATTTCCTGAAATTGATCTTACCCTGAGCGGACACACTCACGGCATGCAGCTGGGAATTGAAATTCCGGGACTTAAGTGGAGTCCTGCTCAATGGATTTATAAACAATGGGCCGGACTGTATCAAAACGGAAATCAATATTTGTACGTTAACAGGGGTCTGGGATTTTTAGGATATCCGGGGCGTTTGGGTATTTGGCCCGAAATAACACAAATTATTTTGGAGTCTGAAGAACCAGCAACTGTTAAAACCACTTAAAAAA
>CAWUNH010000118.1:0-4945 GCA_963923435.1 uncultured bacterium | reverse complement strand
TACTGCTGGGGGCCATTTTTCGCGATGACCAATACGATTGTGAATATTGACGGTGTTCTGGGCCCAACAATACGCGATCGGTGTATTCATAATCGGCAGAGGACACCACCGCATCAAAATCCAAAGGGCCTTTTTCTAATTCAATTCCTGTTACCCGGTTGTTTTGAATTCGAATGCGCTTTACGGCACTTTGTGTATGCACCTGCACACCCAATTCTTGGGCCAATGCCGTCATGGAAGTTCCAATTTTTAGCATTCCTCCATTAGGATACCAGGTGCCCAATACCAAATCGGCATAATTCATTAAACTGTAAAGCGCAGGTGTTTTTTGAGGTTTCGCTCCTAAAAACAACACCGGAAATTCAAGCAGTTGAATCAGCCGAGGATCTTTAAACAGTTTTCGAACATGAGCGCTTAAACTTTTAAAAACATCCAGTTTAAACAACCCTTTAAATAAGGCCCCATCGATTAATTCGCTTAAACGAAGGCCCGGTTTATATACCAAATTTCCGACGCCCACTTCGTATTTGTACTGAGCCTCTTTTAAAAAGGCTTTAAGGCGCGTTGAGCTACCCGGCTCAATGGCATCAAAGCGCTCGTAGAGTAGTTTTAAATCGGCTGCAACGTCTAAATGGTCGTTTTCAAAAAACACCCGGTATCCCGGATCTAAACGTATTAGCTCGTAGTACGAGGAAAGAGAGCGGTTAAAGTCGTTAAAAAAACGCTCAAACACATCGGGCATCCAATACCAACTGGGACCCATATCAAACGTAAATCCGTTTTCAGAATAATACCGTCCGCGGCCCCCGGTTACCGTATGCTGTTCAAACACATGCACTTCAAAACCCGCCTTGGCTAAATAACAAGCCGTGGATAAACCACTAAAGCCACCACCAATAACAGCAATTTTTGAACCCTTCATAATGCTTAAACAAAAGAGGCCAAACTTTGTTTATTAAATACGCGTGAAACCTCAGGTAATTGTTATTGGAGCAGGAATTGGCGGACTTACAACCTCGATTCGGCTTGCTAAAGCCGGTTTTAAGGTAATTGTATTAGAACAGTCGGATGTGCCCGGAGGAAAACTTAAACAAATGCAATTGGGTCCGTACCGTTTTGATCGGGGCCCATCGTTATTAACCTTACCGGAACTAATTACCGAATTAGGTGCAATGGCTGGCATCCAAAAATCCTGGACCTATACAAAACTGGATTCGGTGCAGTACGTTCATTTTGAGGACGGTACTTTTTTTTCCAGCGGATCCAGTCCGGAACAATTGGCAGATGTGCTAAGTGGTCAAAACCTTGCAGCCAAACCCCAGGTATTGCGTTTTTTTAAACGGGCCACGCGTTATTATCAAACCACCGCTTCGGTTTTTTTAAAACAAAGTTTACATAAACCCCGGTCTTATTTTAATAAAACAACCCTGAGGGCCTTAATGCGGTTTCCTTTAACTGCCGTATTGAGCAAAATGGCAGGACGCAATCAAACCCTGTTTAAAAACGAAAAGGTCCAGCAATTTTTTAACCGGTATGCAACTTACAACGGATCTCATCCGTATTGCGCCCCCGCTTTATTAAACATGATTCCGCATTTGGAGTTTTGCACCGGAGCGTTTTTTCCCAATCGCGGCATGGTATCTATTCCACAGTATTTACATGAGGCCGCTCGGCACTTGGGCGTTGAGTTTTATTTTAATTCCCGAGTTACTCAAATAAATCAATGGAATCAATCGACCTGGCGGGTATGTACCAGCACCCGCGATTTTGAAGCGCCCGTTATAGTAAATAATACAGACGTGCATTTTTTTTATACCCGGTTGGCGCCTCAGCTAAAGTATCCCCGCCGATTTAAAGCTGCCGAAAAATCAAGCAGCGCGTATGTGTTTTTTTGGGGAATTAACCGCCAATTTAAAAACCTGCAAGTTCACAATGTGTTTTTTTCAAAACACTACAAGCAGGAGTTTGATGCCATTTTTAAACAGCACGAAGCACCGCAGGATCCAACGGTGTATGTACACATAAGTTCAAAAATTTGCACGCAAGATGCTCCTTACGGACATGAAAACTGGTTTGTAATGGTTAATGTGCCTCATAATGCTAACCAAGCCCCGGTGGGCTATGGAAAAGAATTACGACAACGGGTTATTAATAAATTAAATCGCATGTTAGGGGTTTATTTGGAAAATCACATTGTTTGTGAAGCGCATCAAGATCCCTTTACAATTGAAACCGAAACCTCTTCGTTTGGAGGTTCTTTATACGGCAATGCCAGCAATTCTAAATGGTCTGCATTTTTACGCCACCCCAATTTTAAATCTTCGGCAAAAGGCCTGTATTTTGTGGGCGGAAGCGTTCATCCGGGCGGCGGCATTCCTTTGTGTATTTACAGCGGGCATATTACTGCCGACCTGATTGAAAAGGAGTACGCATTATGAAACGCCTCGAACAGGGCCTTTGGGCCTTTATAGTTTTGGTGTATTTTTCCGGTGCGGTTGGTATGATATGGGCCCCTTTGCGGTTTATACCCTATACGCCCTGGGTATTGCTGCTTTTTTTAATATATTTTTTGGCGGTACATTTTAAATTTCGTCGCAAACTTTTTTTTACCTGGGCCATAATGGGCCTGCTTTGTTTTGTTATTGAGGCATTGGGCGTTAACCTTTCCTGGTTTTTTGGTTCGTATTATTACGGAAGGGCTTTTGGGCCCGGGCTTTGGGGCGTTCCTTTTTGTATAGGAATTAATTGGGTTTTAATGATTTCGTGTAGCTGGGGCTGGCTAAATCAATTTAATTTAAGCCGTGGCTTGCAAAGCTTAGCCACCGCAGCCCTTTGTACCGGAATGGATTTTTTAATGGAACCCCTGGCTCCGCATTTCGACTGGTGGGTTTTTAAAAATGGCTGGGCCGGTCCTTACAATTATATTACCTGGTTTGTGGTTTCGGGCCTATTGGGTGGAATGTTTAGTAATTCGTTGCGGCATGTAAATTCTGCAAAATCTAAACAATGGCTGCTGCTCAACGGTTTATATTTTATGGTTTTACTTGTAAATTGCTATTTGATATGACTTCTTTTCTTTTTAATACGGGTTTGGTACTGTTAACCTTTATAGCAACAGAATTTTCTGCCTGGGCCAACCATCGTTTTGTTATGCACGGCAGTATGTGGTTTTTTCATAAAGATCATCATAAAAAAGACCACGATGGTATTTTTGAACGCAACGATGTGTTTTTTTTAATGTATGCACTGCCCAGCTGGTTGTGTATTATGTTTGGCATGATGCACGGATACGCCTGGTACACTTGGGTTGGGTTTGGAATTGCTTTGTACGGACTGGCCTACTTTTTAGTACACGATGTAATAATTCACCAACGCATTAAATGGCTAACAAAGTCTACAAACGTTTATGTTTTAGCGCTACGAAGGGCGCATAAAATGCACCACAAGCATACGGAACGCGAACATGGTGAGAGTTTTGGCATGCTGCTGGTACACCCAAAGTACTTTAAAGAGGCCCGTAAACTAAAAAAGCAAGCGCTTGGCCACTGATTGGGATTACATTATTGTGGGTGGCGGCGCCTCCGGTTTAAGCCTGGCCTATATGCTTTCGGTTTCCAATCTTTCGTTTTCAAGGGTAGCAATTATTGAACCCGATCCTAAACTTCGAAACGACCGAACCTTTAGTTACTGGACCAGCAACTCAGAAACAGATCCCTGGGATTCTATTATATATAAACGCTGGAATACCTGCACCTTTAAACCCCACAGGCAGGCAGCATTTAGTATTTTACCGTATACTTATAAAACCTTAAGAGCACAGGATTTTTATGCATTTGTAAAAAACCGGCTCGCGCAGGATGCGCGATTTGAATGGATATCCGAGGCTGTAACGGCTTTAAAAACAAAAGGCAATGCAGCAGAAGTTTGCACGGCTCAATCCCTTTACCGAGCCCCTTGGGTATTTAATAGCGCATTTCGTCACCAGCGCATAAACTCAGAAAAGCCCCATTTATACCAGCATTTTAAGGGCTGGACCATTAAAGCCCAACATCCTGTTTTTAAAAACCTGGCCCCGGTGTTTATGGATTTTAGTATACCCCAACAAAACGATTGCCGGTTTATGTACGTATTGCCCTACTCAGATAACACTGCACTGGTAGAATACACAGGGTTTTCTAAAAACACATGGCCCAACGAAGTATACACCCAAGCCCTGCAATCGTATTTAAAGGAATGGCCCATAACAGCATACACGGTTTTGGAAACGGAGGAAGGCTGCATCCCCATGTCGGCACATGCATTTGTAAATCCTTATGGCGCGCGCGTAGTGCCTCTTGGAACTGCCGGAGCCTGCACTAAAATGTCCAGCGGATATACATTTAAATTTATTTTATCCCATAGCCGCCAAATTTGCAATCAATTGCAAAATCACACAAACCCAACACCGTTTCGAAGATCTAAACGCTTTGAATGGTTTGATAAAACCCTGTTGCAGGTATTGGTAGATAAAAAACAATCGGGCGCCCAAATTTTTAGTTTATTATTTAAAAAGCATCCGCCGCAACGCATTTTAAGGTTTTTAAACGAAGAGAGCCGCTGGCACGAAGAATTTAAAATAATGTGGAGCATGCCACTGAGAGTTTTTTTACCTGCGGCATTAAAGGCTTTATTTAAATAAACAGAAAATTGCTTTTAAAATACGCGTAAGTTAGAGATGGGCTCTATTTAAACAAGTCATTGCTTGTATTCAGCGTTTAAATTTCGCAAGACCTTGGTTTTGGTAACAGGCCCGTATTTTTGACGGTACTCCAATTTCATAGGCTTACCTTTTCGCAAGATGGGCAAATGAACCCATTCATTTTCGGCAGGAGCCTTACTGTAAATTGCATTAAAATCGGCGTACTGAATTAAATCGCCGGGTTGTAAGCCCGCCCACTCTTGGGGT
>CAWUNH010000117.1:0-4967 GCA_963923435.1 uncultured bacterium | reverse complement strand
AGATGCTAAAAGAACAAAGTGGGCTTAAACATTTTGCGCTCAGTTTAACGCGCAATACCGACAATGCTTTCGACTTGCTGCAAGACACGCTCTTAAAAGCAATGAATTACCGCGAAAAATTTGATGCAGACACCAACTTAAAAGCCTGGTTGTTTACCATTATGAAAAATACTTTTATCAATAATTACCGTCGACAAAAAAAAATAAATGCACTGGTGAGTCAGGGAGATGAATTGCAATTAAACCGTGCCTTTTCGCAAAACGTATACGAGCATTCGCAAAGCCGCATACAATCCAAAGATATTTTAAGTAAAATTGAATCTCTCGATGCCACCTACCGCGAACCCTTTGTTAAATATTACATTGGTTATAAGTACGAGGATATTGCAAAGCAAATGAATTTACCCTTAGGCACCGTAAAAAGCAGAATTTTTATTGCCCGTAAACTGCTTATGGAACAGCTCGAAGAATACCGTCGAAATTAATGCCGGCGGTTTTTTGGTTTCGGCGCGATCTTCGGTTAGAAGATAACCGAGCTTTGTTGGAGGCTTTAAAATCCAATACCCAAGTTTATCCCATTTTTATTTTTGATCCGGGAATTTTAAATCAACTCGACCAACCCAACGATCGCAGGGTACAATACATTTACCAACAGCTGCAAAACATTCAAAAACAGCTGCAAAAATTTAAGGCCCATTTAAATGTGTTTTACGGAGCTCCTGAAAATATCATTAAAAGTTGTTGTAAAAACTGGAAGGTGCAAGCGGTGTTTGCCAATCACGACTACGAACCCTATGCCCGAAAACGGGATGCCGGCATAGCGGATCTGCTTAAACCTCTTGGAATTGCATTTAACACCTTTAAAGACCAATGCATTTTTGAAAAAAACGAAATTTTAAAATCCGACGGCAGTCCCTATACCGTTTTTACACCCTACAGCCGTACCTGGCATAAAACCTTGCAATCTCAGCACTACACACCATTCGATTCGAGTCCCTATTGGAACCGATTGGCCCCTGGAAATTCAACCTGGCCCAGCCTTGAGGACATGGGCTTTAAACCGGCTTTGGAACCCGTGCATACTGCCGAACTTCCCTCGGCGCAGCTATTGGCTCAATACGCCCACCAACGGGATATTCCTTCGGTAAAAGGAACCAGTCGCTTAAGCATGGCGTTACGTTTTGGTACAGTGAGCATCCGTGCAGCCTTAAGGCAAGCATTGCCCTACAGTCAGGCCTGGGTAAACGAACTGATTTGGCGCGATTTTTACATGATGATTCTGTGGCACTTTCCACATGTTACAGAAGGGGCTTTTAAACCCGCTTACAATTTTATTCCATGGCGAACGGATGAAGCAGCCTTTGAACGCTGGTGCAGGGGCGAAACAGGTTTTCCCATTGTTGATGCTGGCATGCGGGAACTCAACACTACTGGATTTATGCACAACCGGGTGCGAATGATCGTGAGTTCGTTTTTAGTTAAAGATTTACTCATAGATTGGCGATGGGGCGAGGCCTATTTTGCAAAAACCCTCAATGACTTTGATCTCAGCGCAAACAATGGCGGCTGGCAATGGGCTGCGGGAACCGGTTGCGATGCCGCTCCTTATTTTAGAGTGTTTAATCCAGACAGTCAGCAAAAAAAATTTGATCCCCAGGGGCTCTATGTGCGTCAGTGGATTTCTGAACTGGGCACTTCGCGCTATCCCAAACCCATGGTGGATCATGCCGCGGCTCGAATTCGGGCCGTTGAAACATACCGAAACGCATTGGCCGGATTTCGGCAACTAAATCTTGGATTTTAGTCGTCCTCGGTTTTTGGAATCAGCCGCTTTAAATATTTAGCAATTAAATCAAATTCCAGATTTACCCGTTCGCCTACTTTAAAGTATTTAAAATTAGTGTGTTCGTAGGTATACGGAATAATATGAACGTGAATGCTTTCTTCGCTGCATTTAACCACTGTTAAACTAACCCCGTTAATGCATACACTGCCCTTTTCAATTACAATGGATTGCTCGGTAGGCTTGTACCTAAATACAAATTCCCAGCTGCCCTGCAGGTTTTTTATGTTTGTGCAAATGCCAACCCCGTCTACATGGCCCTGCACCATGTGTCCGTCAAATCGGCCCGAAGCCGGCATGGCCCGTTCAATGTTTATATTTTGTCCTACCTGCCAATCGGCCAAGTGCGTTTTACGCAAGGTTTCTTCTATGGCGGTAACTGCATAACGATGGTTTTCTATGGCTTCTACCGTCAGGCAAACCCCATTATGAGCCAGGCTTTGATCTGTTTTTAACTCCTTAATAAATGGGCATTGCAGCCAAAATGTAAGGTTGCGGTCTGTTTTAATAATTTCAAGTACTTGGGCTTGCGATTCAATTATACCTGTAAACATTATTTTAATAGTTTTTGAATGATGCGTTCCGTACGTTGGCAATATTGGATAAATGTAGTCCCCGTCGCCGGACCTGAAAATCCGGTATGGGTAGCTACTATGCAATGCTGCCGATTTAAAAACAAGGTCGTTGGATAGGCCTTTATTTCAGTCAACCAGGGCAACTGTTTAGAGGCTTTAATTTTTTGGCTCGATCCTGCATACAGCAAGGTATAGGGCAATTGTAAATCCCTACGCATTTTTAAAAGTCCGGCCTGAGCCTGCTCAAAGCGATCCGATTTTTCAAAGGCCAGGGCAATAATTTCGAGCCCCTCGGCTGCAAATCGTGGGTAAAGAGTTGCAAAATACCGGCTTTCGTCCATACAATTGGGGCACCAGCTGCCCATTATTTGTATTATAACCGCTTTGTTTTTAAATTGTTTATCGTCCAGGTTGCAGGGTGTTCCATCCAAACCGGTAAAAGTAAAATGCAATGGCTCATTGGTACGGGATTGGGTCAGGGTTTCGGGGTTTGCCAGCGAAAATCCCGGTTTACGCTGGGCCTTCCAAGATTGAAAATGCCCGGGCCCGCTGTAAAAACGACCCTTTAATTGAAGGGGTTGGGTATTAGAGGCCGGCAGGTTGCCTTCAAACAAAAAAGCATGCAGTCCGTCAAAAGCCGTCATCTGTAAATGTCCTTGCTGTATTTGGCCCTCCAAATAGCGATAATCTCCCGTTTCCGTTAACACGGTTCCCGACAACATTTGAGTGCGCGCATTCCAAAAAAAGCGGGCCAAAGCCTCTGTAGAATCGTCCCAGGTTAGGACCCAGTCGCCTTTTATAAAAGCGGCCAAGGCGGTATCGCTGTGTACGTGTTGCTTTTGCCGTCGGCCCTCCAAACGCATGGCAACCGGATTGGTTTTATAGCGGTTTATCCAAAAACCCTTCCATACAGTATCGCTCATTTGCAGGCGCAATTCGGTTTGAAATACCGGTAATTCAATAATCGTACTGTCATTGTAACGCGAAATACGCGTGCAGGAAATACGTTCTTCGGCATTGCAAAGAATTAACTCTGCAGGGTTTGGCTTCCACAACCACCGCAAGGGAAATGCGCGACCGGAATCGTTGTACAACTGCACCTTCCATTCGGTAAAATCTGCTTTATAAACTTGGGCCAAAATTAATAGCCTGCAAATAAAAACAAACCCTACCGTATGCCCAATCCGTTTCAAGAGCAAGACATTAAATTACACATCCGGTACAAAAGCCGCGCGGCCACATTGGCATCCCAGTCGTCGTCCGGTCCGGGGGCAACTTCGTTTAAATCCATGCCGATTATTTTTTTTCCGCTTTTAACCAGTTTTTCTATCAAATAAAGCAGCTGTTCTGTTTCAAAACCGCCGGCAACCGGGGTTCCGGTGTGGGGACACAATTTTGGGTCCAATCCGTCGATATCAAAACTCAGGTAAACTCGGTCGGGTAAAGATGCAAGAATGCGATTGCAAACACGATCCCAGGAATCGCCAGCATACTGCATGCGTTTAAGGGCATGATCAAAAAAAGTAACAATCCGTCCTTCGCTTTCCGCAATACGGCGTGCTTCTTCCTCACAATAGTCGCGTATGCCAACCTGAACCAAGCGTTCTACCGCTTTTATTTTTAAGGCATTGTACATAATGGAAGCATGCGAATAACAAAAGCCTTCATAAGATTCGCGAAGATCGGCATGGGCATCAATTTGTAAAATACCAAAGGAGGGGTACTGTTGTGAAAGTGCCTTTAAATATCCTAATGGCGTAGAATGGTCTCCGCCCACTAAAACCACCCGTTTACCTTTGTTTAGCCAGTGCAAACACGCAGACTCCACCGTTTGATGCAGCTCATGGCACCCGGCCTCAACGGTATTATACGCGTGTTTTAAGTTTGGGTTTTGAGGTGAATCTCCCGACTCTAAGGCTTGAATAATGGTTTCTGCTTCCTTTCGTAAAGCCTTACCTTTTTGCAGCCAATCGCCCGGAAGCTGCACCATGGCGATTCCTTTTTTCCAGGCCTCGGGCACCACCGGATCCAAAAGATCTACCTGATAACTGGCATTAAAAATAGCCTCGGGTCCCTGGGCTGTGCCTGACGCATAACTCACGGTTACATCCCAGGGTACTGCCAGGGCAATGGTTTCGGATTCTTCGGCGGTAAAAGGCAAGCCGTACAAACCGTCCGACCGAAGACCTATTCCATTAACATTAAAATTTTTTATTTTTTCTTCTTTTGTATTCATCATTATGGGGCTATTCGCTGCCGCAGCCACTGCTCTGCGGAACGTTCAAAAATTATTCGATCGTGCAAGCGGCTTGGACGACCTTGCCAAAATTCGTAGTAATCTGCAGTTAAAATCCATCCACCCCAAAATTCGGGACAGGGTACTGCTTGATTTTTAAAGCGCTCGTTTACTTCTTCCAATAGGTGGTCTAACTCGCTTCGGTTTTTTAAAACTGCGCTCTGCGGAGAGGCCCAAGCGCCCAATTGAGAAGAACGGGGCCGTTCTTTAAAATAAGCGGCACTATCGGATGGAGCCATTTGAGTTATGAGTC
>CAWUNH010000116.1:0-4987 GCA_963923435.1 uncultured bacterium | reverse complement strand
ATAAAATACAAATTGAAAAACTAATTGCTGATAACGGAAAATTTTTTCCAAAACTTTCATATTCACTCATGTTATCTCCATGTTTTGAAATAATGGAAAAAGCGCCCAGTCCTGAAATTATGTAACTGGAAGCATATAATACCAAAGCATTAATGCTAAAGGCAGTTTGTTGGTGGGCCACAATAATGAGCAATAAAAAAGCCGAATGACTGATTCCTGAATAGGCAAAGAGTCTTTTTAAGCGGGTTTGTTGAAGAGCGGTTGTGTTGGAAACAATTAAGCTGATAACGGCTAAAACCGTTAGGACTGGAATCCAATATTCTTGAGTGGAAGTAAACGAAAACAGGGCCAGTTTAAAAAACGCAAAAAATGAGGCGATTTTACCAACGGTACTCATAAAAGCCGTAATGGTTAAAGGCGCTCCTTCGTATACGTCGGGAGACCAAAAATGAAAGGGAGCAATTGCAGTTTTAAAACAAAATGAAATTAAAATAAGCAGCACTCCTAGTTTAACAAATGAGGGGAGTTCATTTTGAGAATTAAAATACAATTGTATTTTAGACATATCAAATGAACCGGATCCGCCGTATAAAAGTGCGATTCCAAACAACAAAAGAGCACTGGCAAAAGCACCCATAATTAAGTATTTAAAACCGGCCTCATGGCTGTCGGCGGATTCTTTGTCCGAGGCTGCTAAAATGTACAATGGAATGCTTAAGAGTTCAACACCAATAAACAGGGTGGTTAAATTTTGAAACGAACAGAGTAAAATACCCCCGCTTAGTGCAAATAAAACCAAACTAATAGTATCGGTTCCTATTTTTTTAGAATGGTTACGATGTAAAAAAAGCCAAATTAGGGTACCACCAATGAGGATGTTTGAAAGGACCAGTTCCAGTTGATTAAAGGCAATCATGTTTTCAAAAGCCATTATACGAAGGGTATGGTTCCATTCCCAAAGATTCCAGGAGAATGCACCAACCAGCAAAACCAGGGTAAGTGCAAATAAAATTTTTTGAAGCTTAAAAATTTCTGTAATCAGGGCTAAAAGTCCGTTTCCAATTATTAAAAACAATGCAATCATACAATAGGTATTAATCCAGCGGATAATCAGTGGGCTGGTTCATGATGTTAAATATTTTTTCAGTGGCAAGTTCGGCTAATGAATTTAATGGAGCAGGATAAATTCCTAAAAAAAGTATTAAAACGGCAATGCCCGCTAACAAATAATAATGGGTTTTAGACCAAGTTGGCCCCGTTTCGGAGTTTATTTTTTCGGGACCCAGCATGCTGCGTTGGTATGCCCGTAACATGTATACAGCTCCCAAAATAACCGATAATCCGGCAAAACCCATCATGGCAGTGGAATATGTATACAGGCCGTTAAAGATTAAAAATTCACCAATAAAACTACTGGTTAAGGGCAGCGCCACCGAACCCAAAGTAAGCACTAAAAACAATACAGAAAACCAGGGATGTTGAGCGCGAATACCACCAAGATCGGATAAAACACGTGTTCCGTAGCGTTGCTCCAGCATCTGGCAAATTAATAAAAGTCCAATCACGCACAATCCATGCGAAAACGATTGAAATAAAGCTCCCTGCATGCCTTGATCGTTGACGCTAAACAAACCGCAAACAATAATACCCACGTGCGCCATGGAGGAATAAGCAATCAGGCGTTTAAAATCGGTTTGTTGGATGGCAATTACCGAAGCGTATAGAACCCCCACAATAGTCAAAATTAAAACCGAATCGCGCACTAACTCCAAACCTAGTGGAGTTAATGGAATTAACCAATGGGCAACACCGTATACGCCCATTTTAAGCATGATGCCAGATAACATCATCGTGCCGTATACCGGCATTTCTACATAGGTATTGGGTTGCCAACTGTGAAACGGAAAAACGGGCAGTTTAATGGCAAAGGCCATAAAAAGAGCACAAAATACAAAGGCTTGTTCCTTGATGGGAAGGTTTTGAGCCGCCGTGGCCATGGCCTCATAAGCCCATGAATGCATGCCTCCCGATCCGGTATGCAAATACACATAAATAAAACCCAATAACATGGAAAGGGAACCCAATACAGTGTACACAAAAAATTTAATCAGCGTGGCTCGGCTCGCCGTGGAACAGGCGAGGCCGATGAAAAATATTGGAATTAATGCAAGTTCCCAAAACACATAAAACAACAAGGCATCCTGAGCTAAAAAAACGCCCGACAGAGCAAAAACCATTAAAAAAAGCAAGGAGTATACTTGTTTTGAGGGGAACGTTTCCCATATAATTGGTTTTTTATGGAAGCCCCTGAATACCGTATAGGATTTTTGGAAGGGCACAATACTTAAAAAAACCAGGGCGCTGAGCATGCCGGTTAATAATATAAACAGCATGGATAATGGACCCAGCACTAGTGTAAAGCGGAGGCCCAAAGTAGTATACCAGCAAACATCCCATTTTAATTCGGTTTGAGGCGAATTAATGTAAAACCCGGCAAAAACCGCAATGCAGCATACCGCATACAATACACCCAGAAGTTTGGAGAGCCCTTCGGCTTTTGATGCCGGAGCAAATGCAATCAAAATAGCGCAAAACAGTGGAATACCAAGTAAAAGTAAAGGAATCATTATAATTTATTTAACAAGCATTAAAAACACAATTAAAATTATACTAAACACCATGGACATGATGTAAAAACCAATTTTTCCAGTTTGAATTTTTTGAATCCAGCGTCCGCCAATATTCACCAACTGCCCCGACCACTGAACAGCCGCATCAATAACTTGCAGTTCAATAAAGCGGTATAAAAAAGTAGATTTCCAGTCCAGTGGTTTTCGGATGAGCGCATCGTAACATTCATCTACATAAAACTTATGATAAATCCATTTTTGCCATGCAGTTAATTTAGTTTCGTCCGATGCAGGAATAATACCGCGTTTTAGATATAAAAGATAGGTTATAAAAATTGCCGTTAAGGATCCGCTTACGGCCAATAACATTAAAGTCCACTCGGTCGAATGCGATAAAACAGGACTTGTGGCATAAGACAATAGCGGCTGCAAATGCTGTTTTAATAAATGCGTTAAATGCCAAAATTCAGGAAGCCCCAGTAATCCGCCAATAATGGACAACAGTGCCAAGCAGAGAAGCGGTACGGTCATGGTTTTGGGAGATTCGTGTAAATGCTGTAGCTGGTGTTGGGTTCCTCTAAAACTTCCAAAAAAAACAAGAAACAACATTCTGAACATATAAAAGGAGGTTAGCATAGAAGCTAAAAATCCAATTAGCCACAGCCAGGGATGGTATGCGAAAGTGGCGGCCAGTAGTTCGTCTTTACTAAAAAATCCGCTGAACGGCGGAATTCCACTTATTGCGATGGTTCCAATTAGCATGGTTATAAAAGTTATTCGAATGTGGGGTTTTAATCCGCCCATTCGACGGATATCCTGTTCTCCTCCCATGGCATGAATAACAGAACCGGCGCCTAAAAACAAGAGGGCTTTAAAAAAGGCATGGGTTGTAACATGAAATACAGATGCGGTGTAGGCTCCTGCGCCAAGGCCTAAAAACATGAGTCCAAGTTGAGATACGGTAGAGTAGGCCAGTATTTTTTTAATATCGTTTTGAAGCACTCCAATAATTGCAGCAAATAATGCGGTAGCTCCTCCAATGATGGCAACCACCTCACTGGCGGTAGCACTCAGGGCATAAAAAGCATGCATTCTAACAATCATATAGATGCCGGCGGTTACCATGGTAGCCGCATGAATAAGTGCAGAAACCGGAGTAGGTCCCGCCATAGCATCGGGCAGCCAGGTATACAACGGAATTTGTGCTGATTTTCCAATAGCACCAATAAATAACAGCAATGCAATACCGGTTATGTAATCTGATCCGGCTTGTCCGGGATGCTTGGAGAGGTAAGTGTAATCAAATCGGCCAAAGCAAATCCACACCATCATAATTCCTAATAAAAACCCTAAATCGCCAATGCGGTTCATTACAAAAGCTTTACGAGCCGCAGCATTGTAATCCGATTTAGTAAACCAAAATCCAATCAGCAGGTACGAACAAAGCCCCACACCTTCCCATCCTACAAAAGTTAATAACAATGAATTACCCAACACCAAGAGCAGCATAAAAAACACAAACAAGTTGAGGTAGGTGAAAAAACGCGAGTAGGCGGCATCGTCGTGCATATAAGCCATGGAATACACATGTATTAAAAAGCCAATTCCGGTTATTATCAGTGCAAATAAAACGGAAAGAGCGTCCATTAAAAAACCAAAGGATATATTAAGTCGTCCGGATTGTATCCACGTAAACAATTCTATTTCTTCGGCAGGTCGGGCATGGTTTTGCACAAACCAAACAAGCGTGGTTAAAAATGAGAGTAATACCGCAGCCGAGCCCAACATTCCAGAATGGGTTTTGCTAAGCCGATTTCCAAAACATCCGTTACAAATAAAACCTATAAGTGGAAATGCGGGAATCAGTGGAATCAAACTCATATCAGTGCTTTAAATTTTGAAGTAAAGCCGTGTCGATACTTCTTTTTTTACGGTATATCATGCTTAAAATTGCCAATCCTACGGCAACTTCAGAGGCTGCAACGGCCATAACAAAAAATACAAAAATCTGGCCGGAAGAATCGTTGTGCAGGCGGCTAAACGCAACCAGTAAAAGATTAACTGCATTTAACATTAATTCAATGCACATAAATAAAATAATGGTGTTTCTGCGGGCCATAACACCGACGGCTCCTATACAAAAAAGCAATGCGCTAAGCAATAAATACAGCTGAATGGGAATTCCGTTTATCATAGGTTATTTTCTGAAGGTTCACGCTTGCCAATCATAATTGCTCCAACCAAGGCGGCCAGCAATAAAATAGAAACAATTTCAAAAGGAAATAAAAACTCTTTAAACAGTACCATGCCAAGCGTTTTAACAAGACCAATAGTTTCAGAACCCTGGCTTACAGATT
>CAWUNH010000115.1:0-5051 GCA_963923435.1 uncultured bacterium | reverse complement strand
TTTGCTGCAGCTGACGCTGGGTTTGTTCGCGCATGGCACTCAGAGCCCGGTGTTTAAGGGTGCCCTCGTCTTCGGGTTTAACCACCGCACTGCCCACATGGTGGGGGTACATTTGCAATCCAGGTAGTAAACTTACGGCATCGGCTTTAATGGGATTATCCTTCACCATAATAAAACAAAACCGGGGCTGTATTGTTTGTTGAATATGCTGCATACTTTAAAAACCACCCAAATTCTGGGCATATCTCCAGAGCAGGCCTGGGAGTTTTTGTCACGCCCCGAAAACCTAAAAAAAATTACTCCTCCCCATATGGGATTTGAAATGCTTTACCGCAGCGGTTCCGAGGCCACCTATGCGGGACAAATAATAACCTACCGGGTTCGGCCCTTGTTGGGTTTACCCATAAAATGGGTAACCGAAATAACCCATGTGGAGCCCGGACGTTATTTTGTAGACGAACAGCGCTTTGGTCCGTACGCCTTTTGGCACCATCAGCATTGGATACAGCCCCATGCCTCCGGAACCCAAATGGTGGATGAGGTAAATTACAAACTCCCTTTTGGAATGCTTAGTGCCTGGGCGCATCCCTGGCTGGTTAAACCCCAGCTCGAATCTATTTTTAATTACCGTTTTAAAACCCTCGAACAATTATTTCCTGTAAAATCATGAAACCGATCGCATTAATTTATGGAGCTTCCAGTACCATTGCGGCCGCAGCATTGCCCAAACTGCAGGACCTTGGCTATCAAGTGTGGGGCATCAGCCGATCGGCAACACGGCCTGACTTTGACCGTTGGTTTCAAGTGGCATCCTATGCAGCCATAAACCTGCCCAAAATAGATCAACCCGTAGCTGCCATGGCCTTTATGCCCGGCAGCATTCAACTTAAACCCTTTTTACGATACCGCGACGAAGATTTTTTAAACGACATGGAATGCAATGCTTTTGCTGCGGCCCGATGTGCCCAGCATGCGCTGCCCTTATTAAAACTAAACGGAACGGGTTCCATGGTATTTGTAAGTTCTGTGGCGGCCCGTTTGGGAATGCCTTTTCATGCCTCCATAAGCATGGCAAAATCTGCGGTAGAAGGTTTAACGCGGGCTTTGGCCGCCGAACTGGCGCCCTCTGTTCGGGTAAATGCCGTGGCGCCCTCTTTAACCGATACAGCCTTATCGGAACGCCTTCTGTCCAGCCCTGAAAAAAAAGAACAGTCGGCACAACGCCATCCGCTTAAAAAAATTGGCTCTGCAGAAGATATTGCAACCATTATTACGTTGCTAATGAGCGATCAAACGGCCTGGGTTACGGGTCAAATTTGGAATGTTGACGGGGGCCTTGCACATTTAAAATCATGAAGCACTTTTTTTCTGCCGACATAGCCGCCTGGGAACAACGTTACCGCAGCACATTTATTAATTCGCTCAGCGGATTTAAAGCCCTTTGCCTGGTGGGCAGTGTAAATAAAAACCAAGTGTACAATGTGGCGCCGTTTAATTCTTTGGTGCATTTGGGAGCGCATCCACCCTTAATGGGCTTGGTTTTTCGGCCCGACAGTACCGAGCGGCATACGCTCGATAACATCCGCAGCAACGGTGTGTACACAATTAATTTGGTGCACCGTCAAATCAGTGCACAGGCCCATCAGTGTTCGGCACGTTACCCAAAACAGGTTTCAGAATTTTCAGCTACGGGCCTGAACCCCGAATTTTTATTCGATTGCAAAGCTCCGTTTGTAAAAGAATCCAAAATAAAATGGGCCATGCAGTTGGAATCTGAAATGGAAATTGCGGCCAACCGCACCCTATTTGTTATTGGCCGTGTACTGCAGGTGCATGTAATGGAGGCCTGCGTGCAAGCAGACGGTTATGTAAACCTGCAAATGGCCGAAACCCTTACCGTAAATGGCCTAGATGCGTACCACACCTGTAATTTACCCCTGCGTTACAATTATGCAAAACCCGATCGGGAACTCAAACCGCTCTCATGAAAGGCCATAAACACCCGCTGCCCTTTAAAACCTGCAAAACCTGCCAGCGTCCGTTTTCATGGCGAAAAAAATGGGCCCTGCAGTGGGAACAGGTTTTGTATTGCAGCAAATCTTGTGCCTCTAAAAAAAAACATGCTTAAAATACTCTTATACACCTTGCCCTTAACCGTTGGCTTTGTTTCGGGCCTGCTTTCGGCCGCCGGATTGGGAGACTGGTTTTTGCAATTAAATAAACCGCTGTGGATGCCGCCTTCCTGGCTGTTTGGTCCGGTTTGGACCTTACTGTATGCCCTGATGGGCCATTCGCTTTACAAAACCTGGAAAAGTCCCCCGGGTCCTGCTAAAACAAAAGCACTTTTACTTTTTGGCCTGCAACTGACCTGTAATTTTTTTTGGAGCCTTGTTTTTTTTCGATGGCACCATTTAAGCGGAGCCTTGTTTGAAATACTACTTACCTGGCTTAGCATTGTTTTATGGATTCGGTCCTTGTACACCCTAAATAAAATTTCGGCCTGGATTCAAATTCCGTATTTGCTTTGGGTGAGTTTTGCGTCGGTTTTAACTTTTGCCTTGTATCAATTGAATGGCTGATTTTACCGAATTGCGCTTAATTTTGGGCGACCAGCAAAACGGCGGGCATTCCTGGTACAAATCCCAAAATCCGGAAATACTCTATGTTATGCTTGAGCTGCATCAAGAGGCGGACTACACCACCCACCACATTCAAAAAATAACGGCTTTTTTCTGCAGCATGCGGTATTTTAAAACCCAGCTGGAGTTACAGGGCCACAGGGTTTATTACCAACCGATTACACACCGCGATGCCCAAGCGTCTTTGGCATTTAACCTTCAAAAGCTAATTAAAAAATACCGGATTCGGCAATTTGCATATCAAGAGCCCGATGAGTACCGCCTGGACTGTCAATTAAAAGAATTTGCGGCTACCCTGTCCATACCTGTTAAAGTATACAGCAGCGAACATTTTTTAACCAGCCGTGCGGAAATTGAGGCGGCCACTAAGCCGTTTTTAATGGAGCGGTTTTATCGGCGCATGCGACTTGCACACGAGGTTTTGTTAGATTCAAAACATCAGGCATTGGGGGGGCGCTGGAATTTTGATGCAGACAACAGACAACCGCTTAAAGAACTGCCACAGTTGCGCTCACAGTATAAATTTAAAAACAATTTAAAAGACGTTTTAAGCGATATTAAAAAAGCCGGCTTGCGTTCAATGGGGATTGCCGAACCGTTCAACTGGCCCATTAACCGCGAACAGGCCCTTGAGGCGTTAAACAATTTTATAAAAACCGCATTGCCGCATTTTGGCAACTATCAAGATCATATGATTAGCGGAAATCCGTATGTGTTTCATGCGCTGATTAGTTTTTCTTTAAATGTAAAACACCTCAGTCCCATCGAAGTAATTCGGGCTGCAGAAAATGCCTACCACAACCATCCAAATCGTTTTCCATTGGCTGCGGTCGAAGGATTTATCCGACAGGTACTGGGCTGGCGCGAATACGTGCGGTTAATTTACTGGAACCAAATGCCGCAGTATGCCCGTTTAAATTATTTTAACCATACCCAGGCGCTGCCCGCTTGGTTTTGGAACGGCCAAACCCGCATGAACTGTGTATCGCAGTGCATTACCCAAAGTTTAGAACATGCCTATGCGCATCATATTCAGCGCCTGATGATTATTGGAAATTTTGCACTGCTTGCAGGCCTTAGCCCCGACGCGGTAGATGCCTGGTATTTGGGTGTTTACATTGACGCCATCGAATGGGTGGAAATGCCCAATACCCGCGGAATGAGTCAGTATGCCGACGGTGGTTTAATGGCAACCAAGCCCTACATTTCTTCTGGACAATACATTCATAAAATGAGCAATTATTGTAAAAGCTGTTTTTATAATGTAAAATTAAAAACCGGAGAAGGGGCCTGTCCTTTTAACAGCCTGTACTGGAATTTTATAGACCGCCATCAAAACCTTTTAAAATCTAACATGCGCATGCGCATTCCATTAATTAACTGGAATAAAACCGCAGCTTCTACCAAAGCGGCCTTAATACAACAGGCTGCGGTTTATTTACAAAACCTTTCAACCTTATAATTTTTTTACAAATTATTTTTTATTAGCAGGCTCGCTTGATGGTTTAGCCCAGGCATACTCCAACTCAAATGGAGCAGAAAAAGCCTCCAATTCAGGTTTAAATGCATTCATGGCAGCAACTGCAGGCTTTTCGTAGGTTTTTTGATTGTACTCGTAAAGCCACTGAATGCTGGAGTAGTGACGTTTAAGTCGTTTAACGGACTGATTTATTTTATAATGGCTGCTTAAAAATAAATTTGAATTTAATGTAAAGGCCTTTCTAAGCGCCGTAAATTGCAAAAGTTCTTGGTAAAAGTCGGCTTCATATTCCTTGGCATATTTTAAATAGGCTCCAATAAAAGCCCTGAATTCAAAATACGCAAAATAGGTTTTTATAGATTCTTTAATAAAAATTAAAGCGGTGGCCGTATCTTTTAGGGACAAGGCCTTTTCATAGGCCATTAAAGATGCCGAACATCCGTTTTGATAGGCTGTAAATTCATCCAATAAACCCCAAATTCCGTACACGTTGGAGGTATTGGAATTGTTTAACCCGATATAGGTTTTAAATCTAAAAATAGATTCTTTTTGTTCTTCAGAAAAAAATTCGCCTATCCGTTCGGATTTAAAGCAATTTAATATAAGGTTTTTTTCTTCGGTACTGGTGTAAAATTCGGCCTGAGGACTTACATAAACTACATCGCGGGAATTTTTTTGATGGGTGCTTTCGTGAATAATGGTTTCAAATTCTTCTAGCAATTGATTTTTATTATTGCTGTTAAAGGTTATTGGACTTAAGCGATCGCCAACATACCGGGTCCAGGTGTTGGGCGAACTGTAATTGCTTTCAAGGAGAGGCACATAAGCGGTTGCATATAATTTACAAAACTCAATAACATTGGATTTTTCATTATATGGACATTGGTAATAAGGTTTTGTAAAAGAAAACAATGGAATTTGCCCCAGGCAAA
>CAWUNH010000114.1:0-5069 GCA_963923435.1 uncultured bacterium | reverse complement strand
AATCCCTTACCCGTCTTTACAATTTGCTGTGTAGATTTTAATTCGGCCAAGATTTTATCTAAAATTCCGTTAATAAATAACTTACTGCCCGGTGTGCTATACTGTTTGCTTATTTCAATGTATTCATTGAGGCTTGCTTTAATGGGAATTTCTGGCATAAACAAAATTTCAGTCAGGGCCATTTGCATAAGTATTAAATCCATTTGAGCAATTCGATCCAATTCCCAATTTTGAGCAAACCGCTGAATGTCCGAAGCAAATCGATCTCTATGATCGAGTGTTAAATTAAACAGGTTTTTTACAAATAAAGAGTCTTCTTCGGTATCAAACATTAAGGGTTTAATTTCAAACGCTTCATGGTGTTGCTCAATATGTTTTAAAAGTACCGTATAAACAATGTAGGCATCGTCCGTCCAATGCAGGTCCAATTCTGAGAAATGTGCCGAAAGCAAGTCTTGTTCGTATAAAAACTGCTGAAGTAATTCTTGAATAAAAACTCGGTCGCCCCGGTATCCACGATCGGGCAATTGCATGTAATTTAAATACAAGGCTTCGTGTTTAAGTTTATTCCAGAGCTGACGAACAATATCGGTATGTGCCTGCCATGACACCTGGTGTTTTTTTAAAGTGGATTGAAACGATTTGCTGGTCTCTAAGGCTTTAAAAAAATGGTTTTCAATAAAGCGTAAATTAGGGTTTAAATCCGAAGCTGTGGGCCGCAGCTTCGAACGCTGTTCTTCAATTTGGCGTTCGGCCTGAAATTTAAGTTCTAGTAATAGTTGTAAAACGTACACATAAAGCGACTCTACATTTTCAATACTTTTAAAAAGCTTTTTTTCTGCCAACCGACGTTCTGTTACATTCTGCTGAATATAGGCATAAATGGCCTGCATCACTTTAATGCGTAAAAACCTTCTGTTTAACATGCTCAGCGTTTTATTTTTAAAGCAGATATTTGATTTAACCGCAATTCGGCCAATTGATTAGCGGCTAAATAGGTAGGGATGGACTGGGTAGTGGATAACTCAATTACACGGGTTAAGGTATGGTATATGCCTTCCGCATGGGATAAGGCACGTTCGCGGTTGTACCCTTCTAATTCATAGTATACGTTTATGATTCCACCCGCATTAACAACAAAGTCGGGAGCATACAACATGTTTTTTTGACTTAACAATGATCCGTGTCGGGCTTCATCCAACAATTGATTGTTTGCAGCACCGCATATAATTTCACACTTTAGTTTTTGAATACTCTCGTCGTTAAGGGTGGCTCCCAATGCACAGGGTGCATAAATATCGTATTCCTTGTCCCATAATTGAGATGCCGGTATAACAGTGGCCTGAAAGCGTTTGGCCATGAGCGCTTCGCGTTCAGAATTGATGTCGTTAATAAAAAGTTTAGCGCCTTCTTTATGTAAATGATCTAACAGGGATGCACCAACATTGCCCAAACCCTGCACCAAAATACGTTTACCCTGCAACGATTCGTTAGACCATCGGCTTTTGGCAGCTGCTTTCATGCTAACATAAACGCCATAGGCCGTAACGGGACTTGGATCTCCGCTGCCGCCCTGATTTTCGGGTAAGCCGCAAACATGAGGCGTTTCCATTCGAATAACCGACATGTCCTTACTGTTCATAGATACGTCTTCGGCCGTAATGTACTTTCCTCCTAAATTTTGAATAAACCGACCAAAGCGGCGCAACAAGGCTTCCGTTTTAATGGTTTTGGCATCGCCTATAATTACAGCCTTGCCTCCCCCTAAATTTAATCCGGCCAATGAGGATTTATAGGTCATTCCGCGTGACAAGCGCAATACATCGTTAAGAGCCTCTGCATCGGATGCATAATTCCACATCCGAGTTCCTCCCAGTGCGGGCCCTAAGCCGGTATGATGAATGGCAATTATGGCTTTTAATCCGGTGTCTTTGTCCTGACAAAACATAACCTGCTCGTGGTCCAGATCACGCATGGTGTCTAATATATTCATTGGAGTAATGGCTGAATGCATACTTGAATGCGGCCTTAAAGGTAATCCTATTCCTTAAATACGCCAAAACCTGTCTTGGGTCGTTGATTTACGTACTTTTGCGCGTGCATGCACTGCTTCCATTAAATCGGTATTTTAAAACCTATGCGCATTTATTGCTTTTTGGAATAGTGTGTGTCAGCGCTTCCACGTTTTTGGCTACGTATCAAGGAGTTGTAATTCGAAGACTTACCAATTCGGTTTGTTTAAACATTCCGTTAGTTTCCAATACTTATTATTTAAAAGAAATCATCGAACTGATTGCATTGGCACTGTTAAGCGGACTTTTTATGTTTTTAATGCGACAAACCATAATCGTTATGAGCCGCCATATTGAGTTTGATCAAAAAAACAGTTTGTTTTCGAAATTACAGCTTTTAAAACCCCATCAAATTCAAAATTATACAACGGGCGATTTAATGAACCGAATTGCCGAAGACGTGTCGAGAGTACGCATGTATACCGGACCTGCCATTATGTACATTGTAAACACGTTGGTTACGGTTATTACGGTATTGGTATTTATGCTTTCCATTAGCCCAAGACTCACCCTTTTTGTATTTATTCCCTTACCCCTGCTTTCTTTTTTTATTTATAAAATTTCGCTTCAAATTCAAACCCTAAGCCATCGGAGTCAAGAAGCCTTGGGAGGTATTACATCTAAAGCGCAAGAAAGTTTTAATGCCATTCGTCTCATTAAAGCCTATGCCATGGAACCCGAAACCCAGAGCGAAATGGAGCAACAATCGGAAACCTATAAAAGCGCTGCCATAGCCTTGTCGTTTCGGGAATCCTTGTTTGGGCCGTTAATGACGCTGATGATTGGTTTAAGCGTTTGGTTTACCGTATGGCAGGGTGGAATTTTACTGTCCTCCGGGCAGATTGAACCCGGAAACATAACCGAATTTATTTTATATGTTTTCAGGCTTACCTGGCCCTTTGCATCTATTGGATGGGTAACTGCACTCGTTCAACGCGCGGCTGCCTCTCAGGAACGTATTAATCATTTATTAGAATTGCCTATTGAGCCCTCTGATAATCGCCATAAAAAAATTTACACCGTCGATTCCCTGTCTTTTAATAAGGTTTCCTATAAATACCCAAATGCGTCTCAAGCAACGCTTGAAAACATTAATATACATCTGCCGAAAGGATCTGTGATTGGAATTACAGGCCCCATTGGATGTGGAAAAAGCACTTGGGTTAATTTACTCACCGGACAATTAAACCCCAATAGTGGCAGTATTTACATCAATGGCATTTCACTGGATAGCCTCTCTGTAAGAGATTGGCGGGACGTGATGAGCTTGGTTCCACAGGATGTTTTTTTATTCAGCGATACCATTTATGAAAACATTGCTTTTGGAACAACCGAACCTGTAACTATGGAAGATGTAATTGAAGCCTCAAAAGCCGCCCAATTACACGATACGGTAATGCAGTTTAAAGAAACCTACCAAACCCTGGTTGGCGAACGCGGGGTTATGCTAAGTGGGGGTCAAAAACAACGTCTCGCTTTGGCCAGAGCCTTAATTCGGAAATCCAGCGTATTGGTTATCGACGACGGATTAAATGCATTGGACCAAATCACCGAAAATGCCGTCATGCAAACCCTTCAAAACAAGGCAAAATTTGATCTTATCATTTTTATAAGCCACCGGCTTCAACAATTGCAATTTTCAGATACGATTTATTATTTTGACAAAGGTCAAGTTATAGAATCCGGTTCCCATGAAGCTTTAATGAATCAAAACGGGAGCTACGCTCGTTTATTTAACCTTCAATGTTCTGCTGAAGCCTGAAATGGTTTAAACACATCGAAGTTAAAGCAAAAATACCCGTGTAAATGGATTGTTCATCGACTTCAAAACGTGGCGAATGAACTTCTGGATTTTCTTTTGATGCGTAGCCGGTTCCCAATCTAAAAAAACAACTGGGTACACGCTGGGTAAAATAAGAAAAGTCTTCTGCTGTCATTCTAGGCGGTACTTCAACGACCTTATTTGAACCTAAAATTTGTTGTGCTGCCAAAAAGTTTTGATGCGTGAAAGAAGCATCGTTGATTAAACAAGGATATCCGGAACGCAAGTCCAGATCAATTTCCAATTCATGCGTATCGGAAACAGATTTAACCAAATCTTTAATAATCTCATGCGCTTGTTTTCTCCATAATTCATCGCGTGTACGCAAGGTGCCCTCTAAATGTACTTGGTCCGGAATAACGTTTGTGGCACCGGCAGCTTCAAACCGACCAATGGACAATACCGTTGGAATTGTGTTGCATTCGGATTGAAACCGTTCGTTTAATTTGACTATTAATTCGGAAGCCGCTAAAACAGGATCCTTAAGCATTTGCCTGAGGGCCGCATGACCACCCCTGCCCTTTACATTAAATCGCAGCTCATCGCTGCTGGCCATATACGAACCGGAACAAAACCCCAGGGTACCGGTAATTAAACTTGGCTGAACGTGAATGGCCATGGCATGCGTTACCCGAGGATTTTCAAGTACACCCTCCTGTATCATTAGGGATGCGCCTCCGGGTAATACTTCTTCACCGGGCTGAAAAATAATTTTTAAGGTTCCCTGCCAAGTACCCGTTAACTGTTTCATTATAATGGCCGTAAAGGCAACGACCGTCATGTGTACATCGTGTCCGCAGGCGTGCATTACATTGGTATTCTGAGAACGGAAGGTCAGCTCGGTTTGTTCCTGAATGGGTAAGGCGTCCATGTCTGCCCGTAGTAACAGACAGGCGTCGTTTATCTGGACTCCGGAATGTAAACAGTACACCAATCCGTGTTGGGTGTTTTGTAAACATGAAGACAATCCATACTCTGCAAGCAATGCCTTGAGATAGGCTTGAGTAGCGTGTTCTTGAAACGAAAGTTCAGGGTTTTGATGCAGGTGCCTGCGCACTTCAATTGCACGATTTAACAGGGTGTTTACCCTGGTCTGTAAATCCATTTTACTTTCCAATAAGCATTTTTAAACCTACCAGTATAATGGCTCCGGCAAAAAACTGTTTTACCAGTTT
>CAWUNH010000113.1:0-5103 GCA_963923435.1 uncultured bacterium | reverse complement strand
CCTGAAATTTTCCCTGTGCCGGTTTAAAAACATTGGGTATCAAGGCTGTATCGGCATTTAAACCTTTAAAATCGTTATTTAAAATTGCAATCTGATCGTAGATTTGGGCGGCATTCAAATTTCCACCCGTGGTGGCCGTTACGGAATTAACCGCTTCATTGTTATGTATAACATGTACAATGACCGGGATATTAAAAACCGATTGAATGTTTCCAGAATTTAATTTAATACCGTTCTGAGACATCCATTGTTGAACCGCCAATTCAAAATTTGCTGGAAGGCTGGGCGTTGCACAACCCCGCTGAGGTATGTTTTGACTGTATGCATAATTCAAAAAAACATAAAACAGAACAAGGAGATAGATTCTCATAAATTAAAAATTAATAGTTTAAACTAAAAAAATAAATTCTATTCCTTAACAATTCTAAAATAAATGGTTTCAGAACGGTTTTTTACCAGAATCCAGTACATACCAACGGAACACGTATTAAAATAAATCCGGGTTTTTGTTGGTAATGAAAATTGAGGCAGAAAAATTTCTTGTCCGATGGAGTTAAATACTTTAATAACACAATAATCGGAATGTTCAAGGTTTAATTCTTGATTTACAGGATTCGGGTAAAAACGAATCGTGGAATTTTTCAATTCTTTTATATCGGTGCATGGACTCATTTCAAAACTAAATTGCGTGCTGTCTGTACATCCCAGCGGACTGCTACCTATTAAAGTAAGTGTAGATGGTACTGAAGGAGTAAGTACATATGTAGAGCCACCCGAAACTGCATTCCATGAATATTGAGTTGCTCCTTGTGCCGTTAAGGTATGAGTTTCTCCAATGCAAATTAAACTAGGTCCCTGTATGCTTAATACGGGAAGGGGTTCAACATACACTTGTACCGCAAGGGTACTGGTACAAACTCCGCCGTTTGTTCCAAAAAGTATATAAGTAGATGTGCTTACCGGATTAACTGTAATTTGTGCGCCGTTTTGTCCATTGCTCCATGAATAACTCATGGCCCCTGTTGCATTTAATACGGCAGTTGCTCCTTGGCAAATACTCGATGAGGCGCAACTTAAATTACTTGGGTTATTAAATACCGATACGGTTGAAGTTGTGCTGGCCTGACATCCATTGGTAAATACCGAAACTGTATATACGGTGGTAACACTGGGACTAACCATTATGCTGGGGCCCTGTGCACCTGTATTCCATGTGTATTGACTGGCTCCAAATGCAGTTAACGTTGCCGTATTGCCTGTACATATGGATGAAGAGTTGACGCCGATGTTTAAATTTCCGCTGCTCATGGTAAAGTACTGATTACTAAAATTATTAATCATATAGGGGTCAATTCCTCCATTGGGAGCATATACGCCAATATTGTATTGGTGCATACCTAAACCGTTTACGGCAACAGTGGGCATTACAACGGTCAAGCTAGAATTTCCTGCAAGTAATCCATTCCAGATAAGTGTTTGCGTATTTACACCATCTACATTGTAGCTAAATGTAGCTGTACTTAAAGTATTGGCTGCAAAATTTTTTAATACAATGCTTGGGCTAATAGAGGGGGCACAAGGTATGGATTGCGAGTAGCTGGGATTGGATATGTATAAAATTCCAATTTCATTTTGTGTACTGGGAATGTTGCAAACGCTCGAGCTCAGAAGGGCATAGCGCATGGGCGAATTGGTTAAAATAAGTTGCGCACGCAGTTTTTGATCTTTGGTAAACATGTACATACATAGATCGTTGGTGTAATCCATGTAATTCATAGTCATTTCACCGGTTGTATTTCCGGTACAAACACCGGTTTTATAAGGAAATGTTGGACAATTGTAATTGGCTTGTTGAGCCGGAGGAGTATCGTTGCAAAAATCGCTGGCACAAGTACCATCGCCCCAAATGTGTCTTAGCCCCAACCAGTGACCAACTTCGTGAGTAGCGGTACGGCCTTTATGGTAGGGTGCATTGTTTACGGCAGTGCCAATACTCCCAAAGGCTGTATTTAAAATTACCACACCATCGGTGGTTGAAGTTCCAAATGGAGCTGATAGACCCTGTAAACCCGAAGTTCCAGGATTGGGAAAGGTTGCATAGCCTAATATGCCTCCCGACATGGAACACACCCATATGTTAAAGTAACGATTGGGATCCCAGATACTGGCCGGTTTAATGGTATTGGTTACATAGGTGGTAGAATAGGGCGGGGCTGTCCAGCCCGATGTGTTGCGATTGATGCGATCAATACCGGGTTCGGCTAAAATTCCTCCGGTTGGATTAACAACGGCCAAACAAAAATTTATTTGAAATTTACCCTGAACCGGCTTAAACACATTGGGTATGAGTGCTGTATCTGCGTTTAAACCGTTAAAGTCTTTGTTTAAAATATTAATTTGATCGATTATTTGTGCGGCATTTAAATTGCCTCCGGTATTGGCATTTGCCGAATTAATTGCTTCATTATTATGTATAACATGAACAATTACAGGAATGTTAAATACGGATTGTACAGAACCTGCACCCAGTTTTTCCGAGCTTTCAAGTTTCCATTGGTTTACGAGAGATTCGTAGAAAATTGGAAGCAGTTCGGTAGCACATCGATTTAAGGGATTTTGTGCAAGTAATAAATTAAAACATGTACCTAAGGCTAAAATGATTGATTTTGGTTTCATATTAATTTGAAGTGGATAAGATGTGTTTAAAAATTTTAGTTGGTAAATGACCTGAAGTATTGTAAAACACAAAGGTGTATACTCCCTCAGGTAAACCTGTTTGAAAATCTTGCAATCCTTCTTTAAGTTTTGCCTCAAATACCAATTGCCCTAAGGAATTGTATATCCTTAACTGTTCGTAATCGGTGGATTCTACAAATACCCGATCTACTGCAGGATTGGGAAACACCCGGGTTTGGTTTCGAGTATAAAGTAATTCTTCCAAAGCAGTGGCGATGCTAATGCATTGCTGCGTAATGTAGGTGCAGCCTCCGGCATCTGAAACCGTTAGTGTATAACATCCGGGCTTTAAATTTGAAAGCACTGATAAAGTTGAATTTTGAGGCGTCCAGGTATACGAATAAGGTGACGTTCCGCCACTTGGGTTTGCAGAAATAACTCCATTTGGACAATTGGCACAGGATGCATGGGTATAGGTTAATTGAACCTGAATTGCATTGGGCGCCGAGGCAATAGAAAAATATTTTTGAACCGTACATCCCAAAGAATCGCGAATGTTTAACTGATATAAACCGGCACATAAACTGTTGCAGGGAACGGAAGTGTAATTGGTACCGCTCAATGAAAACGTATACGGCCCGGTGCCACCAGAGGGAATGGCATTCATTTGACCGTTGCAGAGGTTTCCGCAGGCGGTATTGCTGGTGCTAATTACAGCATTTGGATTTGGAAACACCGTAACAGAAACCTGAGCCCCTAAAGTACAATTTCCCGAATTTCCGGTAACTGAATAGGTACTTGTAATACTTGGTGTAACAGCTATGCTTGAGCTTTGCTGACCACTCGACCAGGAGTAAGAAGCGGCGCCGCTGGCGATTAACTGAAGGCCCTGACCCAAACACAGGGTATTGGAACTTGAACTAACATTTAGAGACATGATACTTATCGACACGGTTTGACTGTAGGCGCATTGAGCCAAACCGGTACTTACCGTATATTGCATTGGATTGGAAGCCGTGAAGGTGTAATTGCTTCCGGTATGTACCGTATTATTTCCTACACTAATAAAGGTATAGCTTCCGGATGGACTGGGTGCCAGAGTGTTAGTGCTACCGGCACAAACGGTTTGATTGGATAAACTAAAAGGACTTCCGGTAAATACAGTTACCGTATAGTTTTGGGACTGTGTACAAATTCCGTTTCCAACCGTTAACGAATAGACCGAGGTAATGGTAGGTTGTACCAAAAGGGTAGCACTGTTTGATCCGTTGTTCCAGCTGTAAGATTGTGCACCGGGAATCAGTTGCCCGTTATTGCTCAGTAGGATACTGTCGCCCAAACAAATTAACGGTGCAAGTGTTTGCGTTGGATTTGTTGGAAGCAAACTTGTAATTAAAAGTGTAGGGCTCGGGAGTGCTGTTATGTTAAGGGTTTGGGTATCGAAACATCCGTTGGTTTCACCGGTAACCGTAATAAGTGTTGAAGCATTTACACTTAACGACAAGGTAGAACCGCTTTGCTGATTAGACCAGGTGTAGGAATTTGCACCACTGGCAGTAAGGGTTGTAAATTGATTGGCACAGAGGCTCATGGAGTTTCCGGAAAGCAGCGAGACTGTTGGATTGCTGTTTACTGAAATTGAAAAAACGGCCGTACCGGTGCAAGTACCGCTGGATCCCAGAACAGAGAAATTAAAACTTGTTGTAGGTGTAACAACAATGGTATTTCCGGTAGAATTATTAGACCATGAATAGGTATTGGCACCGGTTGCAGTTAGGGTGGTGCTTTGACCCGAACAAATGCTGTTGCTTGGAGCACTGATTGAAACCGACAATGCCGGTCCAATGCTTACCGAAACGGTTTGGGTGTCGCTGCAAGTTCCATTAAATCCAGTTACAGTATAAACCGTACTAACACTTGGACTTACCGAAACCGTGGCACTATTGGCGCCGGTATTCCAGGAATACGAGGAGGCTCCGGATGCAGTGAGGGTTAGGGTGCCACCGGGACAGGTTGTTGCATTGGTTACGCTCAGGCTTGGTTGGGGATTAACCAAAATCTGTACCGTCGCTTGGGCGGTGCAACTTCCACCATTGCTACCGGTAACCGATATTACGGTTGTAGTAGGCGGACTCAACGCAATGGTTGAGGTGTTTAGGCCGTTAGACCAGGTATAAGAATTGGCTCCCGAAACGGATAATGTGGTAGATTGTCCGCTGCAAATAGAGGCTCCGGAAACCGATAAGGTGGGGGAGGCCGCAATAGAAATTGTTTGTGTAAGATTAACCGAACTGTTGCCGTTTGAGGCCAATAAGGAGAGGGTGTAGGTACCTGGTGTATTAAAACTTGGATTGTAAACAGAACCGGTACCGCTGGCTGGCAGGGCGCCATTACAAGACCAGGCATATTGACCTACTATGGATCCGC
>CAWUNH010000112.1:0-5168 GCA_963923435.1 uncultured bacterium | reverse complement strand
CTCTACGTCTCGTGGGCTCGGAGATGTGTATAAGAGACAGAACAAATAAAGGGGCGCCAGTAAAATATCGTATAAGCCTATAAACTCTTGCATGTTAAAAGCTTTGCAAAGGTAGGTAAATGAACCTCGAGGCTGTAGTGGCTTTGTTGCCATTGCCGGGCGGCCCTGCCCAGTGCCTCGCAGGCAGCAGGGTTTTGTAAAAGCTTTTGCAGTTGGTGTTCCCAGGCCTGGGGGTTTTGGCATAAAATACCGGCCTGGCCATTTTGCAGCAGTTCGGCATGCAATGCCGAATAAGAGGCTATGGGGCAAATACCCAGGGCCATGTACTGGATGAGTTTAAAACCGCATTTACCCCGGGTCCAAGGGGTATCGGGTTGGGGCATAAGGCCAATGTCTATTTGCAGCAATTGCGCCTGCTCCTCCGCTGCCAACCAGGGAACATAACGGTACTGCAGGCGTTTAAAACCGGGGTTTGCATTGCAAATAACCAGCAGGTTAAATTTAAAGTGCTGCTGCAGGCGGTATAAAACGGGTTCCAGCTCCAGCAAATAAGGCAGGGTGGTATAGCTGCCCGTCCAGCCCAGGGTTAATGGATTGCGCGGGTAAGTAATGCATTGCCGGCTATGGGGCAATACGGTGGGCAGCAAATGGCTGCGGGGGTTGTAGCGCAGGGCATAATCCAGTAAATAAGCATTGCCCGCAAAAACCTGCGCGGCCCAGGAAATTTGCCGGGAGGTTTTCCAGGGGCATTTAATAATCCGGCCCATAGTGCCCGAGGTATGGCGCAGCCAAACCGCATCGTCAAAATCGTACACATAGGGTTTGCGCAAGAGGCGGGTTAACAACCATTCAAACACCGGGGGGCCAATGGGACATAGTTCGCGCTGCACTATTACAGCCTTGCAGTTACGTGCTAAAAGCAAGCCTCGGCACATGCGCAGAAAGCCCCACAATAGGTGGGCAGTCCCAAGTAAAAGACCCCCTTGCCTAAAATTACTGCTGCTGAGCCCGGGCGAAAAAAAACTGTACTGGCAAATTGCATAACCCTGTTGCTGCAAATGGGGCAGGTACTGCTCTACCCGAAAGCGCTGGCTTGGGGATAATCCTGCCCTGTAAATGCTTAAAAATAAATACTGATTAGGCCCAGGTTTCATGCCATTTACTAAACATAAACAAATACCAAATGCGGTGGGCCCGTTCGTTATGCCCCTTAAAAAATGCGTTTAATTCTGCAGCAACACCGGCTGCATTTAATTGCGGGGGCAGCTGTGCGCCCAGGGCCTGGCAGAGCTCGTTTTTAAGTTCGTTTTGCAGCCAACGGGCCAGGGGTACGGCAAACCCTTTTTTAGGCTGGTTCATTAAAGCCGGGGGCAGGTAGCGTTGGTTAATGTCTTTAAGCAGGCGTTTGCTTTGGCCCTTATGGTATTTAAAGCTTTGCGGCAGGCAGGCCACCCATTCGGCCAGATGATGGTCTAAAAAGGGTTCGCGTCCTTCCAGGCTTACGTGCATGGTGGCACGGTCTACCTTTTGTAAAATATCGTCGCACAAATAAGTTTTGTAATCGAGCGAAAGCATGTAGCCCAGCGTATCGTGGGCATTGTTAAGACGGTGGCTGTTAAACAGGGTGGGGGGCAGCCCGGCCGGTTGCTGCAGCAACTTTTGCAGCTCGGCATCGCTGTACTGGCTGCAAAGGCGCCACATAAAGGCCCTTGCCGAGGGGTCTTCCACCAATTGCTGCAGCTTGTGCAGGCGGTGGTGGTAATGCGGATGGCTGCTTAACAGGGGTAAATGCCGCAGGGCCCTGCTGCGCAAGAGCGCTGCCAGCAGGCGGCGCAGGCCCTGAGGGGTTTGCTGCAGGCTGCGGCCCAAACGCAGCACGTAGCGGTAGCGGTTGTAACCGGCAAACAGTTCGTCGCCCCCGTCGGCACTCAGGGCTACGGTTACCTGCTGCCGTGCCATGCGGCTTACCAGCATGGTGGGCAGGGCCGAGCTGTCGCCAAAGGGTTCGTCGTAATAATAAGGAAGCTGCCGTATCAGGTTTAGGGCTTCGGCCTCGGTGCAATAGGCGGTAAGGTGATCGGTGTTAAGGTGCCGGGCAATGGCTTCGGCCTGCGGCGCCTCGTTTAAACCCAGGTCGGGCACGCCAATGGTAAAGGTTTTAAGGGGCCGGCCGGACTGTTTTTGCAGCAAGGCCGCCACCGTTGAGCTGTCGTAACCGCCGCTTAAAAAAATACCTACCGGCACATCGGCCACCATGCGGTAGTTAAAGGCTTTTTGCAGGCGGGCCTCGGTTTGTTCCAGCGCCTCGGCATACGAGAGCTTAAGTACCGGCCGGTTGTAGGCCGTGCTGATGTCCCAGTAGGGCTGGGGCTGGCCCTCCGTTTTGGGCAGCTGCAGTTGCAGGTAATGCCCTGCCGGCAATTTATGGGCATGCTGCCAAATGGTGTAGGGGGCAGGCACATAGCCCAGCTGCAAATAGGCTTCGAGCGCCCCGGAATGAATGTGTTTTTTAAACTGCGGATGCGCCAGCAGGGCTTTAAGTTCGGAGCCAAACAGCAGCAGGCCCTCGTGGGCATAGTAAAACAGGGGCTTAACACCGGCCCGGTCGCGGGCCAGCAGCAGGCTTTGCTGCTGCGCATCGTACAAAGCAAAGGCAAACATGCCCGTAAACCGCTCCAGTGCCCCAATGCCCCAGCGGGCATAGGCCTGCAGCAACACCTCGGTATCGGAATGGCTTTTAAAACGGTGCCCCAGCCCCTCCAGTTCCTGCCGCAGCTCGGCATGGTTGTACAGTTCGCCGTTAAAGCTTACCCAGTAATGTTCAAAAGCCATGGGCTGGTGGCCCAGGGCGCTTAATTCGATAATAGAAAGGCGGCGGTGCCCCAGCCCCAACTGGCCCTGGGCCAGGGTAAACAGCTGCTGGCCGCCCCCGTCGGGTCCGCGGTGCAACAGGGTTTGGTTCATGGCCTGCAAATGCTGGGCCGTACTGCCAAACCCGGTATCCCAAAAACCACAAATGCCGCACATGGTATAAAGTACGTTATTTTTTATACATGGGCCCGGTACAAGGCGGCATACTTTTCAGCCGCCACCTGTAAATCAAATTCTTGCAGGGCGGCATTTCGGATGTGTTCGGCCGGGGCACAGGCCGGTAATGCCGCCAGGGCCTGCCGGTACGAGGCTTCGTTAAAACTAGTTACCAGCGCCCCGCAGCCATGTTTTTGCACCAGTTCGGTTACATCGCCAATGCCGGTATTGCTAATGCAGGGCAGGCCCATGGCCATGAACTCGCCCAGTTTGGTGGGGCTGCTGGAAATTTTTGAAAAGCTGGGCCTTATAAAAAAGGCTGCTACCCTGCAAATGGAAAGGTACAGCGGAATTTGCGGCCGCTCTACCGCCCGTATGCGCACACGGTGGGCAATGCCCTGCGCCTGCGCCAGGCTTTGAATGTGGGCATGCTCGCCCGGGCAAATAAACAGGGCATAGGCCTCGGGCTCCTGTTGCAGGTACAGGGCCATAAGCTGCAGGAGTTCGGGAATAAGGTACCAGGTGCCTACCGAACCCAAATAAACCATAAGCTTTGCCGTTTCGGGCAGCTCCAGCGCCTGCCGCAGGGCGGCCTGTTGCTGGGGTTGTATGGCCTTTGCATTAAACAGGGTTACATCGGTACTGCATGGAATTACGCTAATGTGCGATTCGGGCAGTTGCGGAAATTGTTGCAGCAGCCAGTTTTTGCCGGCCCGGGTTAAACTAATGGCGGCCGCACTTTGCAGCATAAAATTGCTTTCGCGCCGTTTAAAAAAACGGTACACCGCATTGTACACCCAATGGGTTTGGGGCCAGGCCCCCGCATCGCGCTTTTCATCGGCCCAAAAGCCCCGCATGTCAAATAAAAACCGAATGCCCTGCCGCTGCTTTAACCTGAGGGCCGCCAGGGCGGCAATGTAACCCCGGGCGTGTACCAATGAGGCTCCGCTTTGGGCCTGCACCCGCTTTAAACAGCGGTACATGCGCAGCAAATCCAGCAAGGTCGAAAGCAGGGGCGGATTTTTATGGTAGCGCTGCGGATACCAGCGCAGGCCGTTTTTTTGGCAAAGGGCCGCAATGGTTTCGGGACGGCTTAAAGCCCTTGGTTTTTCAAACGAAATTAAATGCAACTGAAATCCTTTTTGCTGCAGGCAAAATAAATACGGCAACACCTGGCTTTGGCCCAGGGGATCGGTCATGCCGTCGTACGACAAAAATACCACCGCCTTAGGAGCCATAGCGCCGGTAGTAAAACAGGGCTAAAAATACCCAAAGGGTGTACGATCCAAAACGGCAAAGGCGCTGAAACAGCAGCATGTTGCGGGCCGGAAAGGTGTTGGGGGTAAAGGCCGTTGTGTAATACGGAATTAAATCGTCGCTAACACGGGGTCCGTTTTTGGCATAGGCAGCCCGGCGCACCGTATCGTTTTGGGCCAGTTCGGCAATGCTGGGCCGTTGCGCAGCGTTTAAAAGGGCCTCGTTGGGTTCTTTGTCCAGATCGTAAAAATGCCAGCCGTCGCGCAATTTAATTTCGTAGGTAAAATGCCCGTATTTACCCGATTTGCTTTTAAAGCCCACCTTTCGAAAGGTAAATCCTTTTTGTTTTAGGGCCATCATGCCCACTATGGCCTGCTGGCTGCAAAGGGCCTGGGGGTATTGTAAAATGTCGTTTTCATAAACCACGGCCAGGCTGTGGGGATGCACCCATTGCAACAGGTACAAAAGCCAGTTATCGGAAAAACCGTAGTTGCTGAGCCCGTGAAAAAATCGTAGGCGCAGGGTATGCGAAACTATATTGGCATAACGCAGCGAGTCTTGCCCGGCAATGTGGCTTTTGCCATAAAGGCTGTCGCAGTAGGCAAGCAGCTGCGGTACACTGCGAATGTGGCCCAGGGCTGTATTGTATTCTTCGGCGGTATTGGGCAGGCTGGTATCGGAGGGTTTAGAGAGGGCGTTTACAAGCGCCAGAACGGCCGTTAAACAGACGGCGGCTAAAATAAGAGAAGTCCTCATGCGGCGGCAAAGGTCGTTAAACAAAGCCGCAGATAAAAATCAAATTGATAAAACAAATGAACAATGCCGGAAGTGTTTGGGAATTAGTAAACGCAGGGACGCGCCCTAAAATTATACTGCTACTAAAA
>CAWUNH010000111.1:0-5273 GCA_963923435.1 uncultured bacterium | reverse complement strand
TTGATACACCGGTCGGTTTCGAATAGCGCGTCCCGTTTCATTGACCGAAATTTCAAGGATGTCATTTAAAAAAAGAACAAAATGGGGTGAACCGGTGTTTAATTCATATCCTTCGGCGGTTTCAAGTACCTCCGAAACCGGTTTCATCTCAAGTCCAATCCAGGAATTTTTTGTTTCCTGATATATCCGGTGCATGCCGTCAAATGCCTGAACCTGAGCCTCTGAATCAATTTCAAAATGAACCTGTGCGTACACAAAAGCGGCACGAGTGCCATTGCCGCATAAGCTTCCCAAACGACCGTCGGAATTGAAATACTGCATCTCAACGGTAGCAGTTGCTTTTTTACTTAAAATTATAAACCCGTCGGCCCCAATGCCAAACCGCCGGTCGCAACACAAGGCAATCTCGTTTGAGGATAAGTTCCGATTTAAATGTTCGGAATTAACAATAATAAAATCATTCCCGGTTGCTTCATATTTTTCAAATTCAAAACAAATACCTAAAAAAGGTTGTTCCATCATGCCGTTTAAGGTTTTTTAAATTTAAGGAATGTTAAAATAGAAACCATGTGATTGAAGTAAAATTACTTTTGCTACATGAACATCAAATCGCTATATATTGTATTTGCTACAGCATTAACGGGTAGTTTGTCTGCCCTTTGGATCCATGCCGCATGGATGTCATCGAACCTCTCCAAAACCAGTCAGGTATTTGTAAATCCACAAACAACCCGGCTGGTAAACCATACCGGAGACGCTTTTAATGCTCCCGGCTTAAATCAGGCTGCCGACAAAGCACTGCCTTGTGTGGTTCATATTAAAACAACCAGCAACACCAACAACCTGTCGTACGATCCGTTTGCCGAATTGCTTTTTGGTTTTCCAGGAAAATCTGCACCACAGATTCAACAGGGCAGTGGCAGCGGCGTGTTAATTAGCGCCGACGGCTATATTGTTACCAACCACCATGTTATAAACGGATCAGAAAAAATTGATGTGACTTTAAACGACAAACGCCATTTCGAAGCCGAAATTATAGGCGTTGATGCCAATACCGATATAGCGCTTTTAAAAATAAAAGCTAATGGTTTACCCTTTATTAATTATGCAAACAGCGACCAGGTTCGAATTGGAGACTGGGTATTGGCCGTTGGAAATCCATTTAATTTATACAATACGGTTACCGCCGGTATTGTAAGCGCCAAAGGACGCAACAATATTATCAACAACCAACAACGCGCCATAGAGTCCTTTATACAAACCGATGCTGCCGTTAACCCCGGTAACAGCGGCGGAGCTTTGGTGGATATTAACGGCGATCTTGTTGGAATAAACACGGCCATTGCTTCCAACAACGGAGCCTATCAGGGTTATGCTTTTGCAGTACCGGTTAATATTGTTAAAAAAATTGTGCGTGATTTGGCAGAATTTGGCAATGTTCAACGCGCCTACTTGGGAGTAAACATTCAGGATATAGATGCCAAGTTGGCCGAAGATAAAAAGCTGTCACGCTTAAACGGTGTATATGTTAATGGACTTATTCAAGGCGGCAGTGCCGATCTTTCAGGAATACAAACCGGTGATATTTTAACCAAAATTGAAGACGTTGAAATTCGTACCGTGAGTGAACTTCAGGAACAAATCAGCCGTTACCGACCCGGAGATGCCGTTAAAGTAAGTTTGTTTCGTAACGCTAAAGAGCTCCAGGTATCGGTTGTACTCAAATCCATTGACAACACCACCCAACTCAGTCAAAAAGGCAAAACAGAAGCCGGTTCAATAGGGGCTTTGGATATTGAATGTCAAGAACTTAATTCCGATGAATTAAAATCCTTGAATTTAACCCATGGTGTTCGCATTGTAAAATTAAAACCTGGAAAACTCAGCCAAATTGGTATTCAAAAGGGTTTTGTAATTACTGCGGTTGATCGAAAAAAAATACAAAGCATACAAGATATTAATGAGGCTGTACAACGTTCTCAAGGCATGATAACTTTAGAAGGCCTCTACCCCAATGGAATGCGCGCCAGTTACAGTTTTCCAATCCGATGAGCCATTACAGGGCGTCTTTATTATTTGTGTGTTTGGGTAATATTTGCCGATCTCCGGTTGCCGAAGCCCTTTGCAAATCCTTTGTTCATACGCATAACCTGCCCGTTCATTGCGATTCGGCCGGATTACACGGTTATCACTCGGGCGAATTGCCCGATAAAAGAACTCTAAAAAACTGTCAACAACACGGTTTAAATATGGATGGTCTGGTATCCAGAAAACTAAAGCGGGATGATTTTTACCAATTTGATTATCTCATAGCGATGGATCAGCCTGTTTTTGAAAAATTAAATACTATGGTAAATCCTCCCGAATTGAAAAATAAAATCAAACTGTTTCGGTACTTTGAAACAAATACCTCGGAAACCTGTGTTCCGGACCCGTATTACGGAACGGATTCTGATTTTGAATTGGTTTATCAGATTTGCAAGCGTGTGATGCCTGAACTGAATCAAGCATTGGTCAAATAAAACACTTACCAACCCAGTATCCAGGCAAACATGAGAGGTGCCACAATGGTAGCATCGCTTTCAATTATATACTTTGGAGTAGTAATATCCAGTTTTCCCCACGTGATTTTTTCATTGGGTACAGCTCCCGAATAAGATCCGTAAGAAGTGGTACTATCGCTGATTTGACAAAAATAACTCCAAAAGGGCACCTCGTGCCATTCCAAATCTTGATACATCATGGGCACTACACAAATGGGGAAATCTCCAGCAATTCCACCGCCTATTTGAAAAAAGCCAACACCTTTACCGGTTGCATTTTGTTTGTACCAATCGGCCAACCATACCATGTATTCAATCCCGCTTTTAACGGTTTGGGCGTTTAGCTCTCCCTTAATTACATAACTCGCAAAAATATTTCCAGTGGTGGAATCTTCCCAGCCAGGCACTACAATTGGAATGTTTTTTTCAGCCGCGGCAACAATCCAACTGTCTTTTGGATCTATCTCATAATAAGGTTTTAAATCTCCGCTTAAGAGGGTTTTGTATAAAAATTCATGAGGAAAATAACGTAATCCGGCCTGTTCGGCTTCCTTCCATTGTTTTAAAAGGTGTTTTTGCAAACGTCTAAAGGCCTCCTCTTCTGGTATGCAGGTATCCGTAACACGGTTGTAATGGTTTTCCAGTAAATTCCATTCGTCTTGAGGAGTTAAATCGCGGTAGTTCGGGACGCGTTTATAGTGCGAATGTGCAACCAAATTCATTACGTCTTCCTCCAAGTTTGCGCCGGTACAGGATATGATGGAAATTTTATCCTGACGAATCATCTCAGCAAGTGAAATTCCCAATTCGGCCGTGCTCATGGCACCGGCCAGCGTTACCATCATTTTTCCACCGGATTGCATGTGGTCTACATAGGCTTTAGACGCGTCTACCAGAGCTGCCGCATTAAAATGGCGGTAATGGCGCGTCATAAAATCAGAGAGGGGTGTATTGCTTTTCATAAAAAATTAGAAAGAATTATTTTTAGAGGTGTAAACTGGATTTTTTTTCCAGTAAAAAAGTTTCGGTTTCTACATGATTTTCATCCGGCAAGCAACAATCAACCGGACAAACAGCTGCACATTGAGGCTCATCGTGAAACCCTTTACATTCGGTACATTTATCGCTTACAATAAAATACACATCCATGTGCTTGGGTTCCTGAGGGTCCTCGGCCAAAGCTTCGGTTCCGGTACTCATTCCCTTATAGAGTCCCTTCACTCCGGTTCCGTCTGAATAGCGCCATTCTGAGCCGCCTTCATAAATTGCATTATTTGGACATTCGGGTTCACAGGCACCACAATTAATACAGTCTTCTGTAATTTTAATAGCCATTTTTAATAGTTTTGTGTAAAATCAGCGCAAATATACAAACTCCTTTTTTGACATATCAACAACGCATTCGAGCTTTTGTTGGGTTGGGCCGGCGATTGCAAGAATTACTGGATCATTCTTCCGATACCCAAAGTGTGTTTTACGAGGTTATAACCCGCGCAAACCATGAAAATGTATGGTTTACACCCGATTTTTGCCTTTTAAGCCTTCAACAAATTTGCAACTGGCTAAACGAATCCGATCTTAAATCCTTTATTCAACCCTATGTTAACTCTCAAAACCAACCACGCTCGCGTCAGGTAGCGGTTATTTGTGCCGGAAATATTCCTTTGGTTGGGTTTCACGATATACTCTGTGTTCTACTTTCCGGAAATATCCTGGTTATAAAACCCTCGCAGGAGGACCGCGTTTTACCCTTGTTTATTTTACAGCTTTTAGTTCAGGTTGAACCCGGATTGGAATCTTTTATTCGAATAGCACAACCCCCTTTAAAAAATTTTGATGCGGTAATTGCAACAGGTAGCTCCAGCAGTGCCCGTCAGTTTGAATATTATTTTGCGCAGTTTCCGCGAATTGTGCGAAAAAGCCGCAGCTCCATTGCCATTTTGGAGGGCAGCGAATCTGAAACAGAATTAATCGCATTAATGAACGATGTTTTATGTTATTTTGGATTAGGCTGCCGAAGTGTAAAACTGATTTGCTTTCCTGAGTCTTTTGATATTCAAAAATTGTTTAAAGCAGCCCTTTCGTTTGAGCGCTTAATGGCGCATCACGGCTATATGAACCAATACGAATACCAGCGCTCGTTGCTTTTATTGGAATCCAAGCCTTTTTTAGAAAATAATTTTTTAATTTTTACGGCTTCTGATCAAATTTTTGCGCCGATGGGGGTAGTAAATTATAAACGTTATAAGACTAAAGAAGAAATTAACCGTTTTATGGAGTCCCATAACGAATCGCTGCAATGCATTGTTTCGCATCAACACACGGCTTTTGGGCAATCCCAGTTTCCAAAATTAAATGATTTTGCAGACGGTGTGGATACCCTCAAGTTTTTAACGAATTTATCATGACCAAAGGACTGCACGTAGAAAACCTGTGTTTTAATTATCCGGTAAGTGAATTTAAGGGGCTTCAGTCGCTGAGTTTTAAACTTAACAAGGGAGGTGTTTTAGTAATTGCCGGAAAAAGCGGCAGCGGAAAAAGCACTCTGGCCCGTTGTCTGTACGGTGCTGAAACCTTACAGGCCGGATCGGTGGTGTGGAATCAACAGCCGGTATTAGGTCCGGATCATACCCTTTTGCCCGGTAAACAAGGTATTAAATACATGGGTCAGGAACACAGTTTACTACCCTTTCATACCGTTTTGGAAAATATCCGGGAACAGCTGCCTGC
>CAWUNH010000110.1:0-5292 GCA_963923435.1 uncultured bacterium | reverse complement strand
TGGATTGGATGGGGAACCCAATTAATGCCGCACTACACCCTCACGGTTAAAAGCGACCAAAAAATTAAAAATGTTATTATCGATCCCAGTTACCGGTTGGCAGACCACTACTTGCCCGATAACCAATGGAAACACCGGATTTTATGGGAATTGGATTTGCCTGTAAAAAAGCCGCTGCAATGGCGGCACTATGTTATTCGAACGCGGCCCGCCCTGGCCTACAATGGCTTTGATGGTTTAAAACCGGGAATTCATATGCAAGGAGATTACCTTCAAACCTACCATGCCTGGGAGGCTACCTTTTGGATCAGTTCGGGTTTGTTTCAAAACACCTCTACTCTGATTCAAAAAAATAAAAACTCCTACATGCCCCTGAGTTACCAAATAAGGTACCAAACTGCATTGTTTCCCCGTTTGTCAAAATCCTATCTTACTCTTGAAGCACGCCAAGTAGAGGGATTAGATCTTGGTCGAATTGGCTTTGAACACCGAACGCAATCCGATCGAACACGGTTTTATGGCTACCTAAAATCTTTCTGGAGGGATGAATCGCGCGACCAATGGTATTTATTAATGCCAGACGCATGGACATTGCAAGCTTTTAACAGTTCTTTTCGCTTTGGATTTGATCGGTTTTACAAAAATAAAACCCATATGGGACAACTTAATATGGAACTCAATGCACCGGCTCCGGGTTCTATAAATGATATTCGTTCAATTAAAATATCCTTTATAAATGCATTTCATATGAGCCGCTGGAATTTTAAGTCCAGATACTTTGCTCAGTATGGCACTGCTTTACAACCGGCAACAGAATCCATGTTATATGCGGCCGGCGCAAATCCAGAAGAGCTTATGGAAAATCCCATTACCCGTTCCATTGGCTACATCCCCATGTCCTGGACCGGATACAACGGCCTTACAAACCATTTTCAAATTGGCGGAGGATTAAATTTAAGAGGTTACAATGGTTATTTAATGCCGGTAAACCGCAATCAAAACGATCAAATATATACGTATAAAGGGCTCAGCGGATGGTCGGTAAGTTACGAACTGGAAAGTCCCGAATGGTTTAATTTATTGCATTTAAAACGTTTGGCATCTGCAACTCATTTTAAAACCTATTTGTTTTCAGATTTTGGAATGATTAATCAAACAACGGTTCAATTATCACCCCTTATGGCAGATGCCGGAGCGGGTATTGCATTAAGCCTGTTCCGTTGGGGCCCATTTAATGCTATAAAACCCGTTACCCTGCGCGCTGACTTTCCAATATGGCTTAGCCGATTGCCCTTTGAGGAATCTAATTATTTTCAATTTCGGTGGTTACTTGGGCTGGCCCGAACCTTTTAATTGCTAATGTGTTTTTATGTTGTACATGCTTTACAACTCTTTAGACATTCACCGAATCATTGAAATGGCTTGGGAAGACCGCACTCCATTTGAAGCAATCAGACACCAGTTTAATATAACAGAAGCGGATACCATCCGGTTAATGCGACTGAATTTAAAATCTTCCAGTTTTAAGCGCTGGAGAATGCGCGTGCACCAAACCATAAGTCATAAACATGCCTTAAAACGAAATTCTAAGATGGTACGTTTTAAGTGCGACCGTCAGCGAAGCATTTCTGTAAATAAAATATCAAAACGAGCAACCCGTTAACCCTATTACTATGATAGCTTGTTGGAGATATTTTTTTTAATCGTGTATATTGCATTTAACAATTCGTAATCATTCGCAATTATTGCTTTCACAGCTCGCCTTTAACGTGAATTGTGTTAACATTACTGGTAATTAAAAATTTAAATTTTAAATTAAAAGGTTTGCCAATTGCTTTTGGTAACGGTCTTGAAAACAGCGGTTACCCTGTAATCCACCGGTATGAATTAATAAAACCCGGTATTTAGGTTTTATATAGCCTCTTTCAGAGAGCATTTTAATGGCCCATAATACCCTAGATGTATAAATAAAGTCCCATTCCAGTTGATTTAATTTAGAATTCAAAAGGGTGTAACGAACGCGTTCCACCTCCAGTTCGGAAAAGTATTTACCTGCAAACGAATGGGTCCAAATAAAAGGAACCTGCTCTGGCAATGCATCGCCTAAAGTCCATTCTAAAAGTTGGGGACAGGTTTCAAAACAGGTCTTAAAAGCAGAAGCTTTTTTGGGCAAGGCACTGATTGAGAGTAATTGTTGACCGGGTTTTAATACCGATGATAAACCCATGACCGTTGTTCCGGTACCCGCGGCACAAAATACATGTGAGTAATTATTCAAAAAAGGTTTAAGCCAATGCATGCCTTTTTGACCCAATTCTCCTTTTCCGCCCCAAGGCACCCAAATCCATTCCTTGATGTTAACTTCGAATTCTAGCGCTTTTGCCTCATTGGGCTGGATCCAATTCAGCTGCGTATTCCATTGTTCAAGGTCCTTAAGGGTTGAAGTAAGTTGCCTTTGATACGATTGTACGTAGGCCAGTGTTGGAATGCGGTAACGATGGCCTATGGCCGAAAGAGCATGTAAATGATTGGAACAATTTCCACCCGTACTTGCCAAACCTTTTTTCAAAAGCTTTGCTGTTTTTACGTATTCATAAAGTTTAAACAGTTTATTTCCAGAACAAAGCGCATCGATTGCATCCAAGCGCAAAACATCTACCGGAACCCCGTGAATGGGTTCCAAAGACTGAATGTAAACAGATTTTAAAAATTCCTCCATTAGGGAGCAGGCCTCAACGTTTCGGTTGCCAATAATATGGCTTGTGCCTGCGGTACGTATAAACTGGCAGGATATTGGATAATTAATTCCTGAGCCAAAGCTTTAACCCTTGTATCGGAGGAGTTTAGTTGAAGTAAAATTTGAATTCTTTGCCACAAGGCATCGTCGCCGTACAATTGGTCTGAATAATATTGACCAATTTGTTCCAACACCGTTAAAGCCTCTTTATTACGCCCTAATTGCAGGTATGTTTTGGCTTTACTGTACAAAACATCGTCCGCCAGGGTATGTTCGTTAAATTGGCTGTTAACAGAATCGTAGGTTAACAAGGCCCAATCGTAGTGTCCTTGAATTTCAAACAATTGAGCTTTTGAAAACATGCGTAAAGGAGCTTCATTACTGTCTAAGGCCAAGGCATCGCCAATGAGCAAACTCAGAGATACAGCATCGTTGGATATTCGCTTACTGGTTGCACCCTTTAAAATATCGGCTTGTGTTTTGGCCCAAACAAAATCGCCCTGATAAAAGGACAATAATGCACTTTTATATTTCGCATCCTGAGCCACCACCTCGTATTTATGTTCTTTTTCTATTTGACCAAAACAGAGTCGAGCCTCCCACAATTGATTGTTTTTTAATAAAAGTTCGCCGTGCTTTAATTTGTGTTCTGCTTTAAGGAGGGTGTTTAAAAAAGACCACTGAAGCAACGAATCGGAAATAGCGAGCGCAACATCCCGGTCCATATTCCACCAAAGCTGGGTTCGCAACTCTTGAAATGCCACCTTGTTTGCAGGATCTGCACATTTAAGGGTAAGGTCTTGTAAAATAATTTCGATTGAATCTAAGGTTTTTTTGCTTAATTGAGCATTCGTTGTAATATTTTTAATATCCTTTGAAATCAGCGCTTGGTAAGCATTAAAATAATAGGGATGTGAAATTCCTTTTTTAATTATAAGTGCATAGGCTTGTTCCAAAACCTGTTGGTTTTGAGCAATTGCAGCAGCATCGGCAACAGCCATAAAGCGAATTCCGTTTTCTTCGTACCGGCGATCTAAGGAGGCTGCATGTTTGAGAGCCGGTTCTAAATCTCCTCGGTTTAAATATAAAAACTGTAAAAACTCTTGAAGAGTACGGTTTTGAGGATTTTTTTGAACCCTTTGGGCCACTTCCTGAATTAAAATTGGATTTTTAAATCCTCCTTGTTGATCGTCGTACCCCAAACAGGTTTGAAACCTCTGGTAAATTTCAACCCAAGGTAACCAGGCTTGCTCGGCTGCATCTAAATACCGCTGTATCATGGATGCTACCTCGCCTTTTTTATACAATAAATCTGCCTCATCTAAAATTAACTGCGATCGTATTGAGTTGTTTGAAAATAAGGCTATCAGATTCAAGCCTTCGTCGTATAAAGCCCATTGAGATAAATAGCCGATGCATTCCCGAAGCGCATCCGGATTGTTTTGATATTGTTGAATTAAGTTGCGCTCCAATTGCTTTTGTTTGCGCCCCTGAATACCTTGTTTATGGTGCCATCGGATTTGATAGGCCCATGCGGCAGAGGTCTCCGAAAACTGTTTTTGAAGGAGGTTAAGGGTCGATGTGAGCTCTTCGGTTTTATTTAATCTCCAAAGAACCTCTAAAAAATCCTTTTGATATAGTTCCGGCTGCATCTGAAACAAGGGGCGTAAAACCGGATAGCATTTTTCCCATTGTTCTTGGCGGAAATATTCTTGGTAATCGGTCTCAGTGGGTATTCCCATTTGAATTTCCTGAGCAAGCAAGGTTAACTGCGAGGTTATCATTAAAAGCCAAAACCCTGCCAGTAAAAAGGGTTTACGCATGTGCTTGGATATTAAATTCCAGTTCCACACAGGATCCGTCTTTATGAAAGGTCAGTCGGTCGGACAATTGGCGCATAATAAACAAGCCCCGACCATGGGGCTGAAGGAGTAATTCTACGGCATCGGAATTTAAGTTGTGAATTTGATAATCAAACCCCGCACCTTGATCGGAAATAAAACACTGCAAGTATGGGTTTGAAAACTGAAATGAAATTTCAACTTGTTTAATAATATCGTTTTGATTGCCATGTAAAATTGCATTTGTCACAGCTTCTGTAACGGCAATTAATATATTTCCATAAACACCCTCTTGAAAGCGGTGTTGGTCTGAAAATTCGGTAATAAATCGTTCTACCTCAGAAATCTGGCTTAGGTCGGATAGGATTTTTAAGGTGTTATTCATTCGACAGGATGGATTGCAGTCGAAGCCGGTAATAGGGCGTTAAGTGTATTGGAGTTTCGATCAGCGGTTCCCACTCGGCTTGTTTTTTTCGTTTATACTCTAAAAAGGGTTTAAGGTTACGGCTTTGGTCTAAATTTTTATACTGGCTTTCTCTTTTAAAATCCTCATCCTGTTCACGTTCTGCTTGCTCTTGTTCCAGCAATCGGGTTAAAATATCTTGTTGGCGTTGGATTAGTTCGGGTGAAATTTGCTTGTTAACCAACTCACGCTCAGTGTTTTCCATCATTTCAGCTAAATCTTTACCTGCTTTCATACCCTGTTGCTTCATT
>CAWUNH010000109.1:0-5358 GCA_963923435.1 uncultured bacterium | reverse complement strand
AAGTTATTTTGAGCCTTGTAAATTTCAAAATTTGATTTGGTGTTTGAGTACACGGAATCGATGGTATTTTGGTAGGATTCAAGGGTTTTAGCATCCATTGAAGTATTTTTTAAATATTTAAAAAATGGAAAAAGGGCCCTTGTGTATTCATAAAACATTTGAGGGTTTTTAATTCGATTGGCAAATTTGATGTACGGCATTTGAATCCAATTTTTTAAATCGTACATGCCGGGTTTTTTTAACAATGACAAAAAGTATGGAATATCCGTTGAATCTCCGAGTTCAGATAAAACATTCAATTTAAGGGACACCATGGTTTCATTCTGCCAGGTTAATGCACGGGTTGCCACCAACAATTCCTTGGATGACACATTGTGAGTATTTAAATAATTAAAAGCATAATAACCAATCCAGTAGGTACTGGTATCTTTTAATTGAGTATAGCACTCCGTAATAACATCTATGGGATCGTTGATTAGATGTAATTGCATTTTACTTAAATAGGCCCGTATGGCGGCATCGTTTTCTTTTTTCAAAACCGATTTTAGCGTAGGCAACAACGATTTTGGTAATTTATCCGATTCAATGAGTGAGTCAGGAGCCAACAATTCCCAACAAAGCAATCGCAGGTCTTTGCTCGGATCGTTTTCTGCGGCATTTAAAAATAAATTTCGAATGTCCGGTTGATCAATTTGAGAACTGATAGCAAGGGCTGCATCTATACGATCTTCAGCCAGTGGAGCATTTTGAAACGCAAATACATTTTCACTTTCAAGTGTGTAAGGATAAATATATCCCACGATTTGATTTTCTGCATCTACATTTACCCAATCGGGGGGGCTGCTACAAGAAATTTGAAAAATTTCATGCCGTTTACGCATCCAAATACGTTCCCGATTTATTTTGCCCCCGGCATACACATCAATATCTAGCGGCAAAATTAAAGCCAAAGGATTTTCTTGCAATTGAGTGCATTCCAATACCAGCATTTTTTGTTCTGCATCGTACCGTTTTTGTACACTCATTAAAGCAAGTCCAGGAGAAAGAAACCATTGGTTAAAAAACCAGTTTAAGTCCGTTCCGGAAACCTCTTCTAATGCCAGCCGAAGGTCGTGTATTTCTACAGTTTTGTAGGCATGACGGTTTAAATATAAATTTAAACCTTTAAAAAACACCGAATCTCCCAGTGTTTTACGTAAGGAATGAAGGATGAGTCCGCCCTTATTATAACTTATTGCATCAAACATTTTTTCCCGATTTTGATAATAAAAATTAATCGGACTTCGGTCGTCACCATTGGAATAGGTTCCAAAATAATTGTTTCGGCTTTCACGCTGGTGTAAATCGGCCGCATCTCGACCGTATTTATGTTCTTGCCATAAGTATTCACCATACGTTGCAAAACTTTCATTTAAAGGCAAATGACTCCAACTTTCACAGGTTACCAAGTCGCCAAACCACTGATGAAACAATTCGTGTGAAATAACAGATTCGCCCTGAATCTCACGATCTTCTTGGGTTTGATAAATCATAAAATCGCCATGCAGGGTGGCCGATGTGTTTTCCATAGCACCGCTTACAAAATCCCTCACCACAATTTGGTCGTATTTAGCCCATGGATAGGGTGTTTTCAAAAGGTTCGAAAAAAAAGCAATCATTTCGGGGGTATGTCCCATCATAAAAAGGGCTTGGTTTTCATACTCCGGTTCTACATAGTACGAAACGGGAAGGGTTTTGCTTCCGGGGTCTTTTACAATTTTAAAATTACCGGCCGCAAACATGGCCAAATAAGGCGCATGCGGTTTAGACATTTGCCAATGGTCGGTACGTGTTCCTCCTGCTGCAGGTATAGATTTAACCAGTCGCCCATTGGATAGCGTTACCAAAGATTGTGTGACCGTTATAAAAAAATCCTGCGTCATTTTTTCATTGGGAACATCAATGGTGGGCATCCATACAGAGTTGGATTGCGTTTCTCCTTGAGTCCAAACCTGTTTCATTTTAAACGGATTTTCATTTTTAGGATTTATAAAATATAAACCCTTGTCGTCCGTAATTGCTGGACCTAACGTGTTTTTAGCAGACAATTTTTCGGGGGAGGCAATGTAACGAATTTGCACCTGAAAGGTTTCTCCGGGCTGAAAGGTTTTACCCAGATGAATGCATATGCTGTCGTTTTTGTACTCGTATTGTTGACTAATGGCTTTGCTGGTAACGGTATTGCATTCGTTGGTTGCAAAAGGGGTGTTTTCATATACCGAAACCGATTGCAATAACATACCACGTGCGTTTAAATACAGTTTATCGGAGGGGTAAGCATAGGGTTTAAGTGTTAAAACACAATTGCCAATCAATTCCGACTGGTTCCAGTCAAGGGAGGCCTCCAAGCGTGTATGTATCAGGTCGTGTTGACGGGTAATGCTGGGTTGATAGCCCGATTCGGCCTCAGTTTCAGCCTCTGCTGAATCGGGTAAACTGGCAATTGAATCCGAAATAGAATTGGCGATAACTGCTGCCAATGAGTCCTGAATTCTCGTATTTAAACTCAAATCCCGTTTAAAAATTTTTTGTATCGGAGTACAGGTAATGGTTAATATCAACAATGTCAGCGCAATGCCGGTGCGAGAGATTAGAAATTTCATAGAAGGTTAAATTTACAAACAAACTTGGTAGGTCAACCATGAAAATAAATACGCCATCAGGGCATATCCCAACCATTGAAGGGTTGGATACACCCACGAACCTGTTTCACGGTATACTACGGCAAGGGTACTCATGCATTGCAGGGCAAAGGCATAAAATACTATTAAGGACCAGCAGGTAGCTGAGGTATACACCTTGTTACCGTTTGAATGCCGTTCTTCTGCCAGCCGAATGGTTAATCGTTTATTGGAATCACCGTTAGGATACAACGTTGACAAGGTTCCCACAAACACTTCACGGGCTGCAAATGAGCTCAGCAGCGCAATGCCAATTTTCCAGTCGTATCCCAAAGGTGCAATTGCAGGCTCAATAAATTTTCCGGCATGTCCTAAATACGAAGTTTCTATGGAAACAGGTTGTTTATTCAAAGTTTTTAGCTCCGGGCCGTGATGCCCTAAGTACCACAACACAACGGATAAACATAAAATAATAATGCCGGCATCCTTTAAAAAAATTTTTACTTTGCGCCACATAGATTGTGTCATATCCTGCCATCGGGGCCATTGATAAAAGGGGAGCTCAATAACAAACAAGCGTTTTTTGGCTTTTGGTATAATTCGGTTTAATAAACCTGCAATCATTAAAATGCTTAAAAATCCGGCAAGGTAAATCGCCAACAAAATCAAGCCTTTTAATAAGGGCTTTGCGGGTTCATGAATAAACAAAAGTTCTATTAAAATGGTATATACCGGTAAACGGGCCGAACAACTCATTAAGGGAAGGGTTAAAATTGAAATAAGCCGTTCGCGCCATGAGGCTATGGTACGCGTGGCCAGTACAGAAGGAACAGCACAGGCGGTACTGCTAATAAATGGAATCATGGATTTGCCATTAAGTCCAAAGGGCCTAAACACCCGGTCCATTATTATAGCGGCTCGGGTCATGTATCCGCTTTCTTCCAAAAAGGCAATGCAAGCAAACAAAATGGCAATTTGAGGAACAAACATAAATACCCCGCAAAGACCATTCATTATGCCATCGGTCCAAAAACTTTTCCAGGTATCCAGCATGGCAGATTCATTGATTAGCGCAGACACGGCACTAAACATTCCTTCTATCCAGGACATTGGATATGCGGCAATCCAAAATACACACTGAAACATTAATCCCATTATTATAAAAAACCCAAAAAGCCCTCCTATGGGATGCATTAATATTCGGTCTAAATCAAAGGGTGTTTTAATTGCTGAATTTCGGCTTTGAGCACGTCCTGTAATGTAACGTGCGGTTTGAATTCGGCTTCGCTTGTCTTCCGATTCAAATTCTGGTTCTGGGTATAAAATCTGTTTTTGAACCAAAGTTGCATAATCAAGGTCCTTCCATTTTGGGTTAAATACATTTTTTGAAAATTCAATACTTTCAAGGGCCTCGGTAAAGTTTTGGTAAAATGCACTTTCCTGACGGCCAAAGTTTAAACATTTAACACCCAGGTGGTGGGACAGCGATGCCGTGTTAATTTCAATTCCGTGTTTTTGAGCCCATTCCACTTTATTTAAAACAATCAGGGTCGGCTTTTTTAAATCTAAAATTTGTGTTGCCAGTAAAAGTTGCCGCTCCAATTGCAATGCGTCCAATACTAATATAAAACCGGTAGCAGTATTGGAATGCAGCAGAGCATCCACCGTAATGCGCTCTTCGGGCTCTTTGGTAAATAAATTATAAATACCGGGCAAGTCTCGGATGGCCATTGCCGGATTGTTTTTTAAGGTTCCGTCAAAATGTTCCAAGGTAACGCCGTTGTAATTACCTGTTTTTTGATGAAGTCCGGTTAAAAAATTGAAAACGGTGGTTTTACCGGAATTTGGAAAACCTATTAAATATAATTGTTGAATTTTATCAGGCATTGCTTGCTTTAACTTTAATTTGGGAGGCTTCGACCCTCCGCAACGACAAACGCATGCGGTCCGTTTCCAATATTAAGGGGCATCCCAGGGGTGCTTTTCCTATAATTTTTATTTTTGCGCCTGAGTCCAGACCAAATTCCAAAAGCCTGAGTTCCAAATCCAAATCGGTTACTTTTATTATTTCCATCTCCTGACCGGGAATACAGTCCTTTAAATTCATAAATAAATGTACACAAAGTGTACAATATCAGTCTACCCTCCAAAGGGTATTTTGTAATTTAACAGGGTGAATTTTAAAACCCTGAACCTACAAGAACGTAATATCCGATACAGTGTTTCAGGTCATGGACGAGCGGTGTTTTTATTGCATGGATTTTTAGCAAACGCAACATTATTTGACAGGCTTCAAACCGAGCTGGCCCTCACGTACCGGGTTATCGCAATAGATTTACCGGGGCATGGTGCCTCAAAAAACTGGGCTTATGTGCACAGCATGGAACTCATGGCGGAGTGCATTCACGAGGTTGCCCGTTTGCTCTCCATTCGACGGTATGTGCTCGTTGGTCACAGCATGGGTGGATATGTAGCGGTAGCGTATTTTCAAAAATATCCTCAGCGGGTAGTGGGTTTGTTTTTATTAAACAGCACCACCAAAGCCGATACCGAAAACCGAAAACAGGATCGGTTAAGAGCATTGGATTTGCTCCAGGCAAACAAATCGGTTTATTCCCATGAAACGCTTAAATCTCTTTTTGCTCCGAACTGGCCGGAACAACATCCCGAACTGTATCAACGCGTAGTTACAGCCGCC
>CAWUNH010000108.1:0-5374 GCA_963923435.1 uncultured bacterium | reverse complement strand
ATTTAAGAGACTTTTGCAACAAATTAAATTTTACAGGGTACATTTATACGTTCCATTTTTTAATTTTATTGCAGACATTAGTATTGCCTGGACCATACAACCCATCGACTTGAAATTTAAAAACGTTCAAACCCTGTTAAATGCTTACGACCGAAAATACCGTAATAAAAACTTTTGTACAAACGATCCGGTTCAAATTCCAATGCGCTACAAAACCCCTTTGGACCGCGAAATTAGTGCGTTTTTAGTTTCTGTAATTTGTTGGGGAAATCGAAAAGCCATCATTCAGGCTGCTACGCGTTGGATGGATGCCATGGGATCGAGTCCGTATGAATTTGTACAAAATTATTCGGCAAAAGATTACACCTATGTAAAATCTATTTACTACCGAACCTTTAATTCGGAAGACTGCCATCATTTACTTCTTCAGTTGCAAAAATTACTAAGGCAGTATGCCTCTATTGAGGCCTGCTTTATGAAATTGCCCAACTGCAATCTTGAGGAGCGAATCCGCTTTTTTCGACGCACTTTGTTAAATAAAACCACCTCGGTACGATTACATCACCATATTAGCAACATTGACCGAAATGCAGCTTCAAAACGACTTTGTTTATTTTTAAAATGGATGGTCCGATCGGGTGAAGATGGACTTGATTTGGGAGTTTGGAAAAACCTAAAACCCTTCGAGTTGATGATTCCAATGGATGTTCACGTTGGCAAAGCTGCCTTTGATTTAAACATTATTAATTCCCGAACGGCAAACTGGAAACGCGTTAAAGAAATCAGCGAACGGCTAACGCAATTTGATCCGCTGGACCCCATAAAATACGATACCGCTTTATTTTGTATAGGTGCCGGTTTTACAATTTAAACAGGCGGGTCCTTAAATTGCCAATTTCCTGAATAAATTCCGCAAAGCGTTTGTCTGTAATTTGATCGGCTTGCTTTTCGGCTTTTATACTTGTTAAAATCCGGCTTAAGTCATTGCTGAGCTCTGCGCATGTGGCATCGGATTTAAAATCGTTGAGCAGATTTATTAAATTTTCTAAATGAAAACGTTGCTGCCATAACAGGGTTTTGGCATACCGAAGGGTTTCGGGCTTGGTTGATTGTTGACCAACCAATCCGTTTAAATACAATGCCTCAATCCAACTTCCGGTAAAAATAAGCGAGGCCACTTTCATGCGTTTATTGGTTTTTAAAAATGCATCGCTTTTGTAAAAAACTTCATCTAATATAGAAAACAGACTGTCTTTTTGACTTAAATTTTGCTCCACGCGTTGTCCTAAAATTTGATCTAAGGCGTTTTTTAAACCCAGTTTAATGCTCATGCCGGCAATAGCCTTCATGTAATTTAAAACGTTTTGAGATTGGTTGGTTTGTATGGAATAGGCAAAGTCAATATTATAAATGCCCATGGCCAAAGCACGGGTAAACTCGCTGTTGCAATGGTCTGATACCCCTGCCTGAAGCAAAAAAGTATTGGACAAAGGGCGATCCTCGTGTAGCTGAAGCATAACCGAGGCCGGCGAGGGTATATTGGCAATGGCAAAATCAAATTTAAATTTAGTGGTGTCGTTAACGGCTTCATCCTGCGTTTTAGATGATTTGGCGCTGGCCGTGTCGGGCAATGTTTCGGATGGGTGTTCTGTAGAATTGCTACAGGAAAATAAAAAAATTAAACCGATAATATAAACAGGAATTTTAAAATAAATTGGTTTCATACAGTTCCAAATTAATAAAAAAAAGCCATGCATTTGGCATGGCTTTCGCATAGATTTATAAAAATTATTCGGCTGATTCTGCAGAATCTGAAGAATTGGATTCAGGGGCCGTAGAAGTGGTTTTTTTAGCTCGTCCGCGGCGGGTTGTTTTGGCTTTGGCCGTTGCATTACTCTTTTTAGGCTGGTACAGGGCATTAAAGTCTACTAATTCAATTAAAGCCATTTCCGCCGCATCTCCTTTACGGTTTCCGGTTTTAATAATCCGGGTATAACCTCCCGGGCGAGCTGAAACCTTTTCTGCAATTTCCTTAAATAAGGTGCTTACGGCATCTTTGCTTTTTAAGTAACTGAATACCATACGGCGGCTGTGCGTGCTGTCGGATTTAGAACGTGTAATAATGGGTTCTACATAGGTTCTAAGCGCTTTAGCCTTGGCCAGCGTAGTAAAAATACGTTTGTTTTCAATTAACGCACAGGCCATGTTCATCATCATCGCTTTACGATGCGAAGCCGTACGACCCAGATTGTTTACTTTATCTCCATGTCTCATATTATGTCGTTTTAATCCTTATCAAGTTTATACTTGGCTACATTCATGCCAAATTGTAAATTTTTAGATTGCACCAGGTCTTCGAGTTCGGTAAGGGATTTTTTTCCGAAGTTTCTAAATTTTAATAAATCGTTTTTATTAAATGAAACCAGTTCTCCAAGCGTTTCAACATCGGCCGCTTTTAAACAATTTAAGGCACGTACCGAAAGATCCATGTCCACCAATTTGGTTTTTAACAATTGACGCATATGAAGGCTGGATTCGTCAAATTCTTCATCGTTGCGTTTTTCTTCAGAATCTAAAGTTATTTTTTCATCTGAAAACAGCATAAAATGATAAATTAAAATTTTAGCGGCTTCTTTAAGTGCGTCTTTGGGATGAATAGACCCATCGGTTTGTATATCAAATATTAAACGTTCGTAATCGGTTTTTTGCTCCACACGGAAATTTTCTACCGTGTATTTCACATTTTTAACCGGAGTGTAAATAGAATCGGTAAAAATAGTTCCTGCGGGGGCTGTATTGGATTTGTTTTCTTCTGCAGAAATATAACCGCGACCTTTTTCTACCTGCAATTCAATTTTAACTTTAACCGTTGATTCGCAATTAAAAATTACCAATTCGGGGTTTAATATTTGAAATCCGTTAATGTATTTTCCAATATCACCGGCTGTAAATTTATCGTTGCCTGAAAAATTAATAACCACCCGTTCTGCCTCATGGTTATCTAATTGTTTTTTAAAACGAACTTGTTTTAAGTTTAATACAATTTCCGTAACGTCTTCCACAACCCCTTTAATGGTTGAAAATTCGTGATCAACACCTTCAATACGAACGCTTGTAATAGCAAATCCTTCTAATGAAGATAATAAGATGCGACGCAATGCATTTCCAATGGTGGTGCCAAAACCAGGTTCCAAGGGACGAAATTCAAATTGTCCACTCCGGTCTGAGGAGTGAATCATTACTACTTTATCGGGTTTTACGAAATTTAAAATTGCCATATCTGTTTATTTTTAAATGTTAATACCTAATTATTTAGAGTACAATTCAACGATGAGCTGTTCGCGTATATTTTCTGGAATTTGCGATCGCTCGGGTCGGTTCATATAGGTTCCACTCATGGATGCTTTATCAAAATCCATCCAAGGATACTTATTAACCGAAGCAAGCACATTGGAAGTAATCATTTCCATTGCTCTGGAACGCTCACGAACGGCTACCACATCTCCCGGACGTAAAATAACCGAAGGAATGTTAACCGTTTTACCGTTCACATTAATGTGTGCATGCGATACCAATTGACGGGCTGCGCGACGTGAAGGGGCAATTCCCATTCTGTATACTACGTTATCCAGGCGGCTTTCAATCAGCTGAAGCAATACCTCGCCGGTAATTCCATGCGAGCGGCTTGCCATATCAAAAATACGGGCAAATTGCCGCTCTAAAATTCCATAGGTGTATTTAGCCTTTTGTTTTTCCTGCAACTGAATGGCGTATTCAGATTGCTTGGCACGTTTTTTTGCCTGACCGTGCTGTCCGGGAGGATAATTTTTTTTATCCAAGGATTTGTCAGGGCCAAAGATGGGCTCTTTGAACTTTCTTGCGATTTTGGTTTTTGGACCGGTGTATCTTGCCATTTTAAATAATTATTGTTTGGTTTATTATTTAAGTTGATTCATTTTGAAGCAACTCCGAATCTGCACATGCAGACTGGCTTTTTTTTTATACTCTTCTGCGTTTAGGTGGACGACATCCGTTGTGAGGCATCGGGGTGATGTCCATAATTTCCATTACTTCGATTCCCGTAGATGCAATGGTGCGTATGGCACTTTCACGACCGGCACCGGGACCTTTTACAAAAACTTTTACTTTACGAAGCCCATAGTCAAACGCAACCTTAGCACAATCTTGAGCGGCCATTTGGGCTGCATAGGGAGTGTTTTTCTTGGAACCGCGGAATCCCATTTTACCGGCACTGCTCCAGGAAATAACCTGACCTGTTGAATTGGTCATGGAAATAATAATGTTGTTAAAGGTTGCATTGATATGCGCCTGACCTGCTGACTCTACCTTTACGGTGCGTTTGCGTGTATTGGTTTTAGTTGCTGCGGCAGCTGCGCTGGATTGCTGTTTAGCCATAATACTTTAATTATTTAGTTGCCATTTTTTTGTTTGCAATGGTTTTGCGTTTACCCTTGCGTGTACGTGCATTGGTTTTAGTACGTTGACCGCGCACCGGTAAAGCGTTACGGTGACGAATGCCGCGGTAGCTGTTAATGTCCGTAAGACGTTTAATGTTTAATTGAATTTCGGAACGCAATGCGCCTTCTACTTTAAACTGTGTATTTATGAGATTACGGATGGCGTTTTGTTCCTGGTCGGACCATTCGCTAACTTTTTTGTCTTCATGAATACCCGCTTCGTTTAAAATTTTTGAAGCCCGGCTTCTTCCGATTCCGAAAATGTAGGTGAGTCCAATGACGCCTCTTTTGTTTTTTGGTAAATCAATACCTGCAATACGTGCCATATAATTGCCTTATTTCTGTCGTTGTTTGTATTTAGGATTTTTCTTGTTAATCACGTAAAGTTTTCCTTTACGACGCACGATTTTACAATCTGCGCTGCGTTTCTTTATAGATGCTCTTACTTTCATGTTACTTTATTTATAACGTAGGGAAATTCGGGCTTTGGTGAGATCGTAGGGACTCATTTCAAGTTTAACCTTATCTCCTGGTAAAATTTTAATGTAATTCATTCGCATTTTTCCGGAAATATGTGCAACAACGATGTGTCCGTTTTCAAGTTCAACACGAAACATGGCATTGCTGAGTGCTTCCACAATCACGCCATCCACTTCTATGTTAGACTGTTTTGCCATTATTATCCCTGTTGTACCATCATGGCATTGGTGCCACGTCCTTTAATGCGTCCGTTTTTCATTAATCCATCGTAGTGACGGTTTAATAAATAGGTTTCAATTTGCTGTAAGGTGTCTAAAACAACTCCCACTAAAATGAGCAGTGAGGTGCCTCCGTAAAAATCTGCAAAAGCACTGTTACTGTCTCTTATACACATCTGACGCTGCCGACGAAGGCTT
>CAWUNH010000107.1:0-5396 GCA_963923435.1 uncultured bacterium | reverse complement strand
GACCTAAAAGGTCAGTACAGGGCGCTTAAATCTGAAATTGATGCCGAGCTACAAGAAGTTCTGGACAGCACGGCCTTTATTAATGGACCTGCAGTAAAACAATTTAAATCCGCATTAGAACACTATTTAAATGGCACACAGGTTATTCCTTGTGCCAATGGAACCGATGCGCTTCAAATTGCTATGATGGCCTTGGGTTTACGCCCTGGGGATGAAGTCATTACTGCCAATTTTACCTATGTGGCAACAGCAGAAGTGATCGGTTTATTGGGTTTAAAACCGGTATTGGTGGACGTTGATCCGGATACATTTACGATTAATCCCGAATTGATTAAACAGGCTATTACACCCAAAACCAAGGCCATAGTTCCGGTTCATTTATTTGGACAATGTGCGCCCATGGAGCAAATCCTTAACATTGCTAAAACTTTTAACCTCTTTGTAATTGAAGATAACGCGCAAGCTTTGGGATCTGAATATACCTTTAGTACGGGTATAAAACAAAAAGCGGGTACCATGGGAACCATTGGTTGCACCTCGTTTTTTCCGAGTAAAAATCTCGGATGTTACGGCGATGGTGGTGCCGTTTTTACAAACGATTCGGCTTTGGCTAAAACCATTCAAACCATAGCACATCATGGTCAAAGTGTACAATACGTTCATGATGTATTGGGGGTTAATTCACGCCTCGATACAATACAGGCGGCCATCTTAAAGGTTAAATTAAAACATTTAGATGCATTTAATACGGCCCGTCAATCGGTTGCAAAATTTTACGATAAAGCCTTTAGTGGAGTGTCCGGTATACAAATTCCCCTTCGTAATCCTCACTCCAGTCACGTGTTTCACCAATATACACTTAAAGTGCCGGCCGAAATTCGGGATGTTCTTAGAGAGGAATTAAAATCTAAAGGAATTCCAAGCATGGTATATTACCCCATACCCTTGCACCGGCAAAAGGCGTATGCCCGAGCAGAAATTAAAGACCGCGATTTTCCGGTTACCCTGGATTTATGCAAACGCGTTTTGTCTTTACCCATTCATACCGAAATGAATTCGGACATGCTGCAGTATATTTCTGAAACCTTTTTACAACTTTTAAAAAAACATTCGGTATGAAAATTTGCATGGTAGGTACCGGATATGTTGGACTTGTTACAGGTACTTGTTTTGCCGAAGTTGGCACCGAGGTTACCTGTGTGGATATTTCAGAAGAAAAAATAAAACGGCTTCAACAAGGTTTGCTGCCTATATACGAACCGGGTTTAGAGGAGCTGGTGCACCGCAATCAGGCAAAACAGCGATTGCATTTTACAACGCATTTAAACGAGGCTATTCAAGCAGCCGAAGTGGTATTTATAGCGGTAGGAACGCCTCCCGGAGAAGACGGATCGGCTGATTTACGCTATGTTTTGGAGGTGGCTCACGAGATCGGTCGCCACATGCAGCAGACCCTACTGGTAGTTACCAAATCTACGGTTCCGGTGGGAACCTCCGAAAAGGTTCGTCAGGCCATTGAGTCTGAATTGCAACAACGTAAGGTCAACCTGGAGGTTTACGTGGCCTCAAATCCGGAATTTTTAAAAGAAGGTGCCGCCATCGAAGATTTCATGAAGCCCGACCGAATTGTTGTGGGAACCGACCGCTTGGAAGCCGATCGGTTGTTTGAAAAACTTTACAAACCTTTTGTACTCAATGGACATCCCATAATTTTTATGGACATACCCAGTGCCGAAATGACCAAATATGCGGCCAATGCCATGCTGGCTACCAAAATTAGTTTTATGAACGATATTGCCAACCTTTGCGAACGGGTGGGCGCCGACGTTAATTTAGTACGTAAAGGCATTGGGTCCGATCCGCGGATTGGATCGAAATTTATTTATCCCGGAGTAGGTTACGGGGGGAGTTGTTTTCCAAAAGATGTACAGGCACTCATCCGAACAGCAGATGCCTTGGGGCAGTCCATGCGGATTTTAAAAGCAGTTGAAGCGGTAAACGAGGATCAAAAACGTTTGCTTTTTACCAAAATACAAGCCCATTTTAAAGACTCGTTGCGGGGCTTGCACCTTATGCTTTGGGGTTTATCGTTTAAACCTAAAACCGATGACATGCGGGAGGCTCCCAGTTTGGTAATAATAGAACATCTTTTAGAGTCGGGTGTTTCTATTACAGCCTACGATCCGGTTGCAGAATCGGAGGCAAAAAAATTGCTGGGTAATCGTATTCAGTATGCGAGCGAGCCCGTTAAGGAACTGCAGGGTAAAGATGCCTTGGTGGTGGTAACCGAGTGGCCTGAGTTTCGCGCTCCCGATTTTAAACAGGTATTAAAACACCTTAAACAACCGGTTGTTTTTGACGGCCGTAACATATTTGATGCCAAGGAGTTACGAAAAATGGGTTTTACGTATTATGGAATAGGAGTCCAGTGATTTAATGAATAAAAATATTTTAATTACAGGCGCTGCAGGATTTTTAGGATCGCATTTGTGCGATCGGTTTATCCGGGAAGCAGATACGGTTATAGCAATGGACAATCTTATTACCGGCGATTTAAAAAACCTGCAACACCATTGGGATCATCCCCGTTTTACATTTGTAGAACACGATGTTACCAAACCCATAGAATGGGAGGGTCCCTTGGATTTTATACTCCATTTTGCCTCGCCGGCCAGCCCGATTGATTATTTGAAAATTCCCATTCAAACCCTAAAAGTATCTTCTTTGGGCACCCACAACGTATTAGGATTGGCCAAAGCAAAAAACGCAAGGGTGTTAGTGGCTTCTACCAGTGAAGTGTATGGCGACCCGCAATGTCATCCGCAACCCGAATCGTACTGGGGGCATGTAAATCCTGTTGGGCCCCGCGGTTGTTACGATGAAGCAAAACGATTTATGGAAGCACTAACCATGGCCTATCATCAGGTACATGGTCTGGAAACCCGAATCGTGCGCATTTTTAACACCTACGGTCCCAGAATGCGACTTAACGACGGACGGGTATTACCGGCTTTTATTGGTCAGGCTTTGCGCGGTGAGGATTTAACAATGTTTGGAGACGGTAGCCAAACCCGAAGTTTTTGTTTTGTTGACGATTTAATAGAAGGAATTTACCGCTTGTTGTACAGCGATTATCACTTGCCAGTTAATATTGGAAATCCGGATGAAATTACCATAAAAGAGTTTGCAAAGGAAATTATAAAACTAACCCAAACCCAAACCCAATTAATTTCAAAGCCCTTGCCTGCAGACGATCCCAAACAACGTCAACCCGATATTACCAAAGCGCAAACGCTTTTGGGTTGGTCGCCACGCATTTCTCGATCGGAGGGCTTAAAAATTACCCTGGAGTATTTTAAATCTCTGAATCCGGAAGAGCTTTTTAAAACAGAACACCGACGCTTTAATACCCAATAAACATGTACGTTTCTGAGGTTGAGAATCAAAATCTGCCCGATACGCCTCTTTTTACTGGTCTTACACGTAAGCTACTGGAAGGGTATTTTAAGTTGTATGGAACGCAACATTTTAAAGTGTTTACCCTTCATCACTCCGACCGAACTTGTATTGGGTACTTTTATTTTTATACCTACACACGTTTGGGATTTCGGTTTACCATAACTCCGCCCGGTTTACCCAACATTGGCTTGGTTTTTATTAACGGAGCGCAAAAAAATCAAACTCGGATTGGTCAGGAAAAAGACATGCTTCAGTTGTTGGCAGATAACCTATGGTTAAAAAAATCGCATTATGTAGAATTGGTGTTACCGGAAACGTTTCAGGAAATGCAAACCCTGATATGGTCCGGGTATTTGGTTGAACCACGCTATACGTATCATTTAAATTTAAACGGAACACAAGAATCTATTTTAACTGCCATGAGTTCTGAATTACGACGTTCAATTCAAAACTTTGATGCAGCGCCTTTTGAAATTAAACGCAATGAGGCGAGTTCAAACATAAAACCTCTAATTAACCGGTATTACCGAAATAAAAAAATTGCACTTTCCTCAAACATTAGTTTAAAATTAATGGAATTGTACCAGAGCCAAAATCAGGCCTTGTCCTTTACCGTTTATAAAAACAAGGTTCCGGTTGCGTTTACTTTTTTTAAAGTACATCCAGACCGACTGCAATACCTTTTTGGTGCCCATGAGCCCCATTTGCCCTCGGGGTTAAATTCCTGGTTGTTTTGGTTGGCCATCCAAGAAGCAAAAAACCTTCAATTGCAGTTATTGGATTTTGAAGGCTCCATGATACCCGAGGTAGAGCGTTTTTATCGAAAGTTTGGAGGAGATCTTAAAGTTCTGTACAGTATAAAGCGTAACACGTTTCTTATAAAATGGTACTTTTGGTTAAAAGCTAAAATCACATGAATCCTATCCATTTCAGAGTTTTATTGCATGTTTTGGGTTCACTTTTATTTTTAATAATTCCATACATCGTATCGGACGATTTTCCCGATTTTAAAAAATTTATTGAAAATCCGCTCACCATTATTGAGGTTTTTTTTCAATTAAAAATGCTGGGCGTGTTTTACCTGCATTATTTTTGGTTAATTCCTCATTTTTTATTTAAACGACGCTACCTGTTGTATGCTCTTTTATTGATTGGTATTTTAGGAATAACAACGTTTTTTTCGTTTTCTGTTTTAAAAGAACAGGATGTGCATGTGGCTCATTATAAAATGAATTCCAGGCAACGGAAACACCAAAACCTTTCCAGGTTCCAGAAAGCTAACATAAACAATCACCTATCCCAAGACAGTCTTAAATCAAAATCGTACAAAGTTGACACAAATAATTTGCAAAGTAATGCCTTTATAAGCAACGATGCGCCAAAAAAAATAACGCCTGTAAAATACATTATTTTAAGACGAATGTACTTGTACCTGCTGGTGATTTTATTTGCATTTTTATTAAGAAGCCGGCAACGGCATAAGGAGGCCGAAAAGGCACGTCTTAAAACAGAATTAGACGCCTTAAAAACACACTTAAATCCGCACACTCTTTTTAATTTACTTAATGGAGTATATGCAAAAGCCCTGGCTAAACAGCCTGAAATTGCGGATCAAATTTTTCATATTTCTCAATTTTTAAGAACCTTGTTAAAACAAAGAGATCGCGATTTTTACACCATTCAGGAAGAAGTTGATTTTATTAAATCGTATTGCGAATTACAAAAAAACAGATTTACAGGCCAGGTTAATATTCAGTTTTTGGAAACCATCCAACGGTATGATGCTTGTATTCCCACCCTGTTAACCCTTCCCTTAATTGAAAACGCATTCACGCATTTAGATTTTAATTCGAAAGAAGCTCAAATAACAATTAAAATTTATTCGGAGGATGATTTTTTTAATTTGAGTGTTTCAAATACCTACGATTGCAATTCTG
>CAWUNH010000106.1:0-5410 GCA_963923435.1 uncultured bacterium | reverse complement strand
GCCGCCGCAGGAGGCCATACTGTAATTTACTACGGCCGTAGGACTTGGTAACACGGATACATTTACAGTTTGCTGAACTTGACAGGTTTGTCCAAAGGTTTGTTGGATTATGGCAACAGTGTACACGGTAGATTGCAATCCGTTAAATACGACCGAACTGTTGGAATAAGACGACAGTCCTAAACTGGGTTGCCACGAATACGAAGATCCTCCACTTGCTGTAAGATTGATCGATTGACCGGAACAAACGCTGCTAGCAGGACTTACCATGGGCGAAAATTGGACAATACCAATGGTTTGAGATTGCTGGGTACTGCATCCCCATACATTTACAGAACCCAAAGTAAGGGTGTACAAACCTGAAGCGGTATAGGTAATTGCTGTTAAACTGGATGGATTTACCGTAGTACTGCCATTTCCCCAATTAAGCGAATAGGTTTGACCCGAAACGGTATTAATAAAGGCCGATACCATAGAAGAACAAGGACTTTGTTGAACCGAAAATTGCAAATTTGGAGAAGGCAAAACATTGTAAATAACCGCAGAACTGTCTCTTACATTGCAGGAGGCAAAATCCTGAACCACTAACGAAACCGTGTAGCTGCCTGGGGTTGTAAATGTTAAAACAGGATTTAGTTGGGTGGTATTCCAAACGGAATTACCCAAATACCAGGTAAAAGTTGCATTGGCACCCAGTGGTGGGGTTGCATTGGTTAATGAACTGGTTAAAGGCGCACAACCCGACAAGGTACTGGTATTTATGGTTGCTACGGCGAGGGGTAACTGAAAATCAATTTTTAAAACCCCGTTGTTGCAGTTGCCACTATGATTTGGGTTTCCGGGCGTGTTGGGCCATGCGCCCGGTGTAACCGGAAAATCATCGTGTCCACCACAACCGGCACAGGCCGATTGATAGATTGTACCCCGGGTATCAAATCGAGACGTACCTCCATCTACATGTTCCTGGCTTAAAGAACCTCCAAAATACGATCCGTATTGCAATACCCAAGAAGAATCCAAGCCCATTAAATAAAAATCAAAACCATCGGTAGTTGATTGGGTGGCAGCCATGAGGGGCATGTTTTGCAAAGGAGGACCATTGGTAATTATGTTACCACCCCAACCCGATAGGTACATGTTGGCGCAACGATCCACAGCAAAGGCCGAGGGCGAAATGTCCACGTTGGTAGTATAGTTTCCAAAAACCGTTGATTTGGTTAATCCACTTAAAGCCGGATTTAAACGGGCTATAAACTGATGCCGACCGGGATTTAACAAGGGGGCCACAGTACCCGTATTTACAATGGGAAAATTTCCCATGCTTTGTCCATAAATGTATATTCTGTTTTTCGAATCGCTTTGAATAAAATAGCCCTGATCGTAATCGTTGCTTCCTAAAAAAGTGGAGGCCAACAATTGATTTCCACCTGAACTGATTCGAATTACAAATGCATCGGATTTACCCCCCAAATACTGAGTTGCATAGGCACCTGTGGTAACCGGAAAATCTGAACTGCACGTACCCCCGGTACAATAAACCGATTCGTCGTTTGAACGAATCCAAATGCTGTTGCCACAATCGTTTAAACTGCCCCCTAGGTAGGTGCTAAAAATTAACTGGTTTAACCCGGAATTAAATTTAAATACAACGGCATCTTGTTTTCCTCCCAAAGAATTATCGAAAGCATTTAATGTAGGAAAATCCGCAGAACGGGTACTGCTGCATACATACACATTGTTATTACGGTCAACCTGAATTTCTCCCCGATACTGATCACCGTAATTGTATTGCAGGGAATCGATGTAATACTCCCAATAGGTATTGGCAATAAAGGTTAAATGATTTACATGATTAACGCCGTCGTTTTGAGAACCTCCTATAAAGGTGCTTGCTAAAAGCTGGGCACCTGTACTGCTAAGTTTTGACACAAAAATATCGGTACCGGCATTAAAACTGGTTCCGTTTGTGACAAAACTGAGGGGTCCGCCACCATTAAACGAATTGTCAAAGGCATTGGCCAGAACCGGAAAATTGGATGAACCTGTAGTTCCGTAAAAACATAGATTGTTATTGTTATCTACGATCATACTTGATACCACTTCGTAATTAGAGCCACCCAAATAGGTTGAATATAAAAGATTGCTGCCATTGGCCGAATATTTTGTAATTACCACATCGGTACCGTTTTGAGGACCATTAAAAAGAGTTTGAAAGGCCCCCAGGGTAGTTGGATAACCAATGCTGTAAGCTGTGCCACCGGCATATAAATTACCCGAGGCGTCGTAGGTGGCCGTCATGCCAAAATTATCGGCTGCAGAACCCGATTGGGCTGCAAATACCAGCAACGGATCAATTACGAGTGGAAATTCACGGTTGTACCCATCTGGAAATTCAAAACTTAAGCGCTTACCACGTAAACGGTAACGGCATTCGATTTTGAGCAGTTTTCCAGAAATTATTTGATAGGCATAGGGTTCTTTTTCAATTACAATTCCTAAGGAGGTTTCCAAAACCAGTCGGTTTGAATTTAATTTTATCCGCCTGAGTCCCTCGTATTCCATAATAATTTGACGGGGATCTGCTTTTGGATTTACCGTAAACGTATATTTTACACCTTGGGTTTGCCCCATTAATTCAAGCTGAATGCCGGGATAGATATTGGAAGCGGAAATGCGTTCGTAATGTTTAACTGCTGATACCCAATTTTTAGAATTGGACCCTAAAAAATAATTGTCGTAATCGTTGCTAGGATTTAAACGATTCCAAATTACATTGGAATTAGCATTAACAAAGCGGGTTTGATAAGCATGGTGCTGAAGGTACATTTTAGAATTGGGATAACGCTGGATACCGGCATGATGCCATTTGCGATAGGTGCTGGCATCGTACATGTGATAGGTCCAGGCATTTTTTTCAATAAATAATGCACCGCCGTTATAAAGCGCTTTAAAGACAATTGTCGAATCCCATTGCCCTTTATTTTCTGTAAATCGAACGGGAAGAATGTATTTTAAAGTAGCAATTTCTGTTGCAAGCAATATCCCATTAAAATATCCAGCCCAAACTATTAAATTTATAAATTTTCGGCTCATCGAATTCTTTGTTTATAACGATATTGAACAATAAAGGCTTCCGTTTTATATCGACTTTTAAAATCTTGCAAGGCAATCATTGCCTTTGAGCGCGATTCATACGCACCGTAAAGCAAAAATTTAACCTCTTGGTCTGTATGCAAGGTGTAATTAGAAAGCCCCATTTGCGTTACATACCTTTTAATACGTTGCGCACTGCTTTGCTCAAACCTTCCAAATTGAATACTGAAACACAGCGAATCTTTAAACAATTTGGGTTTAGTGGAAATTAACTTTAGCTTGGATTTTAGGTTTTGAGAAGGAATGGCAACTGCTCCTTCGGCAGCATCTTCTTTTCTTTTTTTATTTATCAACGTATCGTTTTTGGTTAATAACGTTTGAGTTGTTTGGGATTGTTTTCGATTACTAAGGCTGTCTGCTAAAACAATTCGTTTTACAGGAACGGACAAAAAACCGTACTCCATTCGATACGCCTTTGTAACATTTGTAAACAGTGCTTTGGACATTAAATAAACCGTGTCACGCAATGGTTTAATTACTACAAATGCAAAAGGATTATGGTTTGTAAATTCATAGGATTTAAAATTCAAAACTGTATTGGTGGAAAATGTTATTACCGAAAAGGAAGGGCTTGAAAATAAATTAACCGTGTAGGTTAATTTATTGGGTGAAAGGCTAAGCCGCAGGGTATCGGACCGTTCAAAAATTAAGGTGTCCTTTACTGAAAATTTCCATTGTACTCTTAAATCCTGTGCCGTTACTGACCAAACCAGAGTTACAAGCAATGTGTATAAACTTAATATGCGTTTTATAGTTCCTGTTAAGTTCATTTAAAGCGAGAGGGTACGGCCACCGTCTACCGGTAAATTTATTCCGGTAATGTAGGATGCAGCATCGCTGCATAAAAACGTAACAGCTTTGGCTATTTCATAGGGCTCTGCAAATCGACCCATTGGAATTTCCTGCAACATTTCAGACTCAATTTCCGCAACGGGAACGTTTTCCTGATGGGCTTTTTTTTGAATTATTCCTTGCAAACGACCGGTACGTGTGGCTCCTGGTAAAACGTTGTTTACGGTAATTCCATAAGGTGCTACTTCTCTTGAAAGTGTTTTAGACCAATTGGCCATCGCTGCCCTGATGGTGTTACTAACGCCCAACATGGGTAAAGGCTGTTTTACCGAGGTGGAAATTACATTAACAATTCTTCCAAAATTTAGAGTTTTCATGGATGGAATTAAAAGTTGAGACAAAACATGACTGGCCAGAAGATGTTGTTCGAAGGCTTGAACAAAAGCTTCGGGTTTAGAATCCAAAACACGACCCGGAGCAGGACCTCCGGAGTTATTTATAAGCACCGAAAATGGATCCCCTGAGGAGATAAAAGGCTGTAATCGATGGGCAATCTCACTGGAACGTTGCAAATCCAAATCACACCATAAGACTCTGGAGGGGGCTTTTAATGAAAGTTCCTCAGCCAATTTTATTAAATCGGATTGCGTTCTGGAAACAAGCAAAACGGTATAACCCTGTTCCAATAAATCAGTCGCAATAGCTTTTCCTATACCTTGTGTTGCCCCGCATACAATTGCTTTTTTAGTCAGATTCATCAATTTTTTCTTTAGATAATAAAGTTACTATAATTTGATATTCAAAACCCCTTCCCATTAACCATTTTATAAGTTGATTTTTGGAACGCCGGTTTTTTTGATTTCGAATTAAGTGGATTAAGGAAGATTGATAAATTTCCTCATCGAGAGTTGAAAGTGCAATTTTTTGTATATCCTGAGAGAGGTTGTGCTTTTGCAGACCAGCCAAAATTTTATGTTTACCCCATTTATTTATTTTGTGTTTTCCGGATACAAAAGCTTTTGCAAATCGTTCCTCGTTTATAAATCCATTATTTTTTAAACGGTTTACCTCTTTTTGAGCCTCTTTTAAAATCCAACCCTTTCGTTTTAAATACTCCAAAGTTTCGTAAACCGATCTTTCGCGATACAAACACCAATGCTCCAAATCCAAACCTTTCATTTAAAAGTCCTAATTTTATAAAAGTATTAAATTACTCTATAAGGTGTTGATTCCCGAAAAACTGCTTGAATGCCTTTGTGGTATCCCCGGATACGACCAGAAGGATTTTTTAAAAGCACATCAAAGCGGCCCGCAATACCGATCGATACGCATTAACCCCCACAAAGCCTCCAAATTATCCTTTAAACCAGAACAGCCCGTTCCTTGGGCCCAAAACGGCTTTTATGTTCCTGCAGAATACCGCTTTACCACCGATCCGCTCTTTCATTGCGGAGCCTATTACGTA
>CAWUNH010000105.1:0-5433 GCA_963923435.1 uncultured bacterium | reverse complement strand
GGTTTTGTATTACCCCAATAAATTAAGTTCTGAACTTAACCAATTTAACTTACCCAATCCCGATGGACAAATAGAAACCTACCGTTTAGAGGCCGGTTTGGATCTTCATCCCGATTTACAAAACCAATTTCCAGAAATTAAAACCTTTCGAATAAAAAATAAATATTCAGAAAATGGCACTTTGGTTTTTACTCCCTTTGGTATTCATGCACAAATTTTTTCTAAACAAGGCTGCTATTTTATCGACCCGGTATTTAATACTTCCGACCGTTATTATCAATGTTATTATGTAAAAGATTACGAACCCTTGCCCGGCTCGCAGACAGGCTCCTGCAAAACCCTTGAAACCCCACCGTATACAGCATGGAAACAGGCCCCACGAATGGTAAGCGGTTTGTGTACCGGATCTGTATTACGAAACTACCGTATCGCCATTGCCTGCACCGGAGAATATGCCAAAGCGGCAACCGGCTTGCAAAATCCAACGCTGGCACAAGCTTTAAGCAAAATTGCGATCAGTTTAACCCGTGTAAACGGCGTTTACGAAATGGAGGCTTCTATTCGAATGCAGCTGGTACCAACCGAATCGTTAATTGTATTTACCAATCCTGCCACCGATCCATTTACCGGTAATTCCAATGCCAACATTTTAATAGGAGAATCCCAATCGGTTATAACCTCAAGCATTGGTTCTGCAAATTTTGATATTGGACATACCTTTTCAACCGGTGGTGGCGGACTGGCAGCGCTTGGATGCGTTTGTTATAATCCTGCAAAAGCCTCTGGAATAACAGGTTCGGGAAATCCGGTTGGAGACCCCTTTGATATTGATTATGTGGCCCACGAAATTGGACATCAGTTTGGAGGAGACCATACTTTTAATGCCAATACCGGATCTTGCAATGGTAATGTTAACAGCTCTACTGCCGTTGAACCCGGCAGTGGAATTACCATAATGGCCTATGCTGGCATTTGCGGAAGCACCGACAACCTGGCACCCAACAGCATTGCCCATTTTCATGCCACCAGTTACGATCAAATTACGCAGTTTACACATTTTGGCTTGGGCGCAGCCTGTGCCCAAACTCTGAGTACCGGAAATCAGCCACCCCAGGTGTGGACTCCGGTTTCCCAAATGGTTCCGGTTTCAACTCCCTTTTATTTATCGGGTATTGGATTGGATCCGGATGGCGATACGCTCCGGTATTCGTGGGAAGAAACCGATGCGGGAACCACGCCGGCTTCTTGGAATTCGGGACAGGCGCCTTACTTCCGATCCTATCCTCCGGTTCTCTCAGCAACCCGTATGTTTCCAAATGCTTCGGTTGTATTAAGTGGCAACTATAAAGGAACCCGAGGCGAATATTTACCCTCAACTCCACAAATTTTACACTTTAGATTAACTGCCAGAGATCAAAAGCTGGGAGGCGGAGGCGTTTGCTATTCTCAAACCGATCTTTCTATTGAAATGGCCGGTCCGCTTGAAATAACCTATCCCAGCACAACCGGAATTGTATGGGCCTCGGCCTCCACTCAAACCGTACTTTGGGATGTTAATTTTACCGATTTACCGCCCTTAAATTGCGATAGTGTAAAAATTTCTATTTCACTCGACAATGGTCTTACCTACAGTGTATTAAACCCAAATACCAAAAACGATGGGTCTGAAGCCGTACAGGTACCCAGTGTTGTAACAACCGTTTCAAGCGCCCGAATAAAAATTGAGCCTAAATTGGGTTCCTATTATACCCTCAGCAAACGTCCCTTTACCATTGTGCCCGATCTGGCTGCTTTAAAAACTGAAACACAATCCGGATTTAATGTTTATCCTAACCCATCGGAAGATGTATTTCAATGGTCGGGTGAAAACGTTTCTGAAATTAAGGTTTTCGAGCCCTCCGGAAAATGTGTGCAACACTTGATCTTTCCCGTTCCAGTACAAGAAGGCAACATCAAACTGGTTTCGCAAGGGGTATACATACTCCGGTTTAAAGCCTCTGAGCAATTGTATTACAAACGAATTATTAAAAATTAAACACATGCCTGGTTTCAGACAATCCCTTAATGCCCTTAGGTTTTGTACTTTATTTTTAGGGGGCTTTTTATCCCTTCGGGCACAAGATTTGTTTGAAATTAGCAAACAACTGGAATTGATACATTCGGTGTATAAAGAAATTCATTTACAATATGTAGACGAACCTAAACCGGGCGCTCTTTCAAAACGAGCAATAGATGCCATGTTAAGCGGATTGGATCCTTATTCGGTATTGTTTACCGAAGAAGACATTGAGGAATACCGTTTTATAACCTCGGGAACCTACGGCGGTATTGGCGTTTCTTTTCAAGAAATTCAGGGAAAAACCCGGATTACGGCAGTAAGTGAAAATTCACCTGCTCACAAAGCCGGCATTCGGGTGGGAGATCAGCTGCTGGTTGTTAACGGGATTCGTTTGCTGCATTATAACGAAAATGTTGTGGCCTTACTTCGAGGAAGTCCGGGAAGCAGTATAAGTATTGAAGTTTTACCGCTGGGAGCTTCGCAACCGGTTATACACAAACTAATACGCGATGAAATAAAAGCTTCGACTCTATCTGTAGTAAAATTACTGCCCGACAGCATTACAGGATTAATTCGGCTGAGTTCTTTTACCGATCGGTGTGCCGATGAAGTACAAATGGCATTTCAACAATTAAAACGCCGTGGCGCAAAACAGCTGATTTTAGATTTACGCGACAATCCGGGAGGTTTGTTAACGGAAGCAGTAAAACTGGTAAACGTATTTGTACCTAAAAATATATTGGTTGTTTATACGCAAGGACGAAATCCGGAATTAAGTAACACGTTTAAAACCCCACAAACAGCAACCGATACGCTGATGCCCTTAATTGTTTGGGTTAACAAACAGTCTGCTTCTGCCTCTGAAATTGTAGCCGGTGCCTTGCAGGACCTAGATCGCGCACTGATTGTTGGAGAGCGGTCTTACGGTAAAGGCCTGGTGCAACAAACCAAACCATTACCCTACAACAGCCAAATTAAATTAACAGTTGCTAAATATTACATTCCCAGCGGGCGCTGCATTCAGGCATTGGATTACAGTTTAAATGATGCTGAGGGCAAGGTATTGTCGGTGGCAGACAGTTTAATTCGGGCATTTAAAACCCGCAACGGACGCATTGTTTACGATGGTGCCGGAATTTTACCAGACCTGGTATTTAATACTCCGTCTTCTGCTGATATGCTCTTAAAATTCGAGGCAATGCCTTGTTTTTTTGAGTTTTGCAACCGGTATTTTTTAAACCACCCCCGCATTGAACCGGCCGAACAATTTAGTTTAAGCCCGGCCGATATGCAATTGTTTAAAAGCATGTGCACACCCGGTTTAGACAGCCTTAAAACACCTTTGGAAACTCAGCTAAGCAAAAACCTTGCTTTTTCAGCTTCCGGTATTGTGGATTCATTGTCCATTATTAACCAAATTAACCAACTTCAATCCCTGATTAAAATTGAAAAAAACAAGTGGTTAGACCGCTACGAATCGGGTATAAAAAACGCCTTGGAAGAATCGTTGGTAAGCCGTTATTATTTTGAAAAAGGACGCATTGCCTACCAATTGGAACACACGCAAGATTTGCAAACCCTTTTAAAATTATTTGCTGATTCCAATGGGTTTAAAGCCCGCTTAAAGCCAGTTCCCGGAGAACAACCCAAACGGCCGTTCAGTGTAAACAAACGCTATTGAGGAAAAATTTCTTTGATTACCGCCTGGTATTTCTGCGCAATAACCTTTCGTTTTAAACTAAGCTTTGGGGTAATTTCCCCACTTTCTACCGACCATTGTCCGCTAACAATGCGTTGCCGTTTAATTTGTTCAAAGGCCCCTAAGGTCTGGTTCATGGCATTGATGTGCACCTGAATCAGTTCTTTAAGTTTAGGATGTTCGTAAGCCAGGGTTTCATTGCATTCTATGCCCTGGTCTTTGCAATACGATAAAAACGCTGTAAGGTTAGGTAAAATGAGTGCTGAGGCAAATTTTTGATCTTCTCCAATTACCATACAATGTTCAACAAAACGGCATTCTTTAATTTTATTTTCTAAATGCACGGGACTTATGTATTTTCCGCCGGAATTTTTAAAAAGTTCTTTTTTTCGATCGGTGATGGTTAAAAATTTACCCTCTGCTAAATGCCCAACATCGCCTGTATAAAACCAACCCTCGGCGTCTAAAACTTCGCGGGTTGCTTCGGGATTTAAATAATAACCGCTCATTACACTGGGACCCCTAAACAGGATTTCGCCGTCGTCTGCAATTCGAACTTCTGAGTTGGACAAAACCGTTCCAACCGAACCAAATTTACGATCGTGTTCCGAGGGTCGATTAATGGATACAACCACACAGGTTTCGGTAAGTCCATACCCTTGTAAAATGGTAATACCGGCACAGGAAAACATGCGCTCAAGCTGAGGGTTAAGGGCAGAACCACCACTGGCAATAACCTGAATATTGCCTCCAATTGCGGCACGCCATTTACTGTAGATAAGCCGGTCGGCCACACGGCGCTGAAGGCTGTACCACCAACCGTTTTTTTGGTGCAATTCGTATGCTTTAGCCAGTTTAATGCTCCAGTTAAACAGGTGTTTTTTAATGCCTGTTAATTTTTCGCCGGCCTGTAAAATACGGTCCATTACTTTTTCAAGCAGCCGCGGAACCGCCACAAACACCTCCGGTTTTAATTCACGGGCATTATCCCCTATTTTTTCTAAACTCTCCGCATAATAAATACTAATCCCGTGATACAAATAAAGGGTATTTACCATGCGTTCAAACACATGATTGAGTGGCAAAAAACTAAGGGCGCGCCAATTGCTTTTAAACGGAATTATGTTTTTACAGGCGTGTATGTTTGCAACCATTTGGGCATGCTGAATCATAACGCCTTTGGGCGTTCCGGTTGTACCACTGGTATACAATATGCTTAATAAATCGTTTTCAGTAATTTCTTGTGATCGTTGCTGAAGCGCCTGATTATACTGCAAACGGAGCCCCTCTGTAGCAAATTCATCCAAACTTAAAACCCCTTCCAATGGACGCAGGGAAACCACCTGTTTAATTTGGGTTTGAGCTTTTACTTCTAAAACTTTTTTACACACCGCTTTATCCGAAATAAAAATAATTTGTGCCGCACTGTGGTTTAGTATAAAAATTAAATCGGATTGACTCAAAGTCGGATAAATGGGCACCGTGGGCATTCCCGCCAGCTGACAACCATAATCCACCATGTTCCACTCCGGCATATTGCCCGCCATTATGGCAACCCGATCGCCTTTATGCAAACCCAAATGAAGCAAACCCGAGGCAATTTTATGGGCAAATTCATAAAAATCATCCGTGCTGTAAGATTTCCATTGTTGATTTATTTTAGCCGATAAAAGAT